>CAZGEP010000040.1:0-30462 GCA_964524955.1 uncultured Planctomycetota bacterium
AAAGTCAGCGAGATCGCCAGCCAATACGAGGTTCATCCGAATCAGATCCGTACATAAAAAATTAAGGGACAATATATTTTATATTGATATAAAACAGGGTCTTATGTATAATTAAAAACTAATCTCTCAATCAGTTTGGTTTAATATCAGATTTTTTTTCGAGGAGTTTATCTATGGCAAGATCGGCACGTATCAAGACCGAGAATAACCAGGCCTGGTACCATCTGTATAATCGGGTGGCTGGGTCGAAGATGGATATACCCTTTGATCAGCGAGGTGTGCGTGAAAAGCTCATTGAGGTGATCAAGCATTACGCCAATGCCTATTTTTGCGAGGTCTCAGCGTTTTGCATAATGGGCAATCATTATCATATTGTCGCCCATTTTGAAAAGCCGCGGAAGCTTTCCAGGACTGAACTCAAAGAGCGTGCAGCCTTGATATATCCCAACGAGCATGCGCGTACAAAAGACTGGATGGATTATGAATGGAAGCGGTTTGAGAAGCGTTTGTTTGATATGTCGGAATTCATGAGAAATATCCAGATGCATTTTGCCCGGTGGTTTAACCGGAGATTTCAGCGCAAGGGCCGTCTGTGGGCAGATCGGTTCAAGTCCGTTCTGCTGGCTTCTGAACAGTCTGTGGTGGATTGTATGATGTATGTGGAACTGAATCCGATACGTGCCGGCATTGCAGAGCGGCCGGAGGAATACAAGTACAGCTCGTTTTATCTACGTGATATGGAAAAGGGAGATTGGCTGGTTATGCTCAGCAGTCTGATGGCTGGTTCATCGGAGAAGGATGTGCTGCGTGTTTACCGGGAAAGACTGTATTATCGTGGAGAGGTCCCGACGCGTGAGGGACAGTGTGTTATTTCAAAGGATGTGCTTGAACAGGAGAAAAAGCGGGGATTCAAGACGCGCGGAATGTACCGGAAACGGCTTCGGTATTTTACAGATGGTCTGGTTGTCGGGAGCGAAGATCGTCTGCGGGAGTGGATGGAGCGGTTTAAAGAAGAGGGACGGTACTTGAGGTCCTTTAAGCCTGCAGCGCAGACCGAAGGCAGGATTGTGTCGATGCGAAGTCAGCGGACTAATTTTATTGATGTGTAGTAAATCTATGTATAATAATGAACTAAAATATACTGTCTCTTGCCTTCTTGAAGAACAAAAAGAAAGAGAATTGGACAGAATTTACAGGATAAACAGGATAAGGACGCACTCGGTGTCGGCTGTTTCAAACAGATAACTGATTTTAAACTGCGAAACATAAAAAACATACGAAAAAAAAAGTCCTTTTGGTTCTCATCCTGTTAATTTCACATGAGGCGGATCAAAAACATGGCTTCGTCGACCCGTCAATACCGTCTGAAAAAGTCTTTTGTCTTTGAAGTTCTTACGCAGTTCAGCCATCTACCATCGACCACAGGCAATCGACTGCAGTTACGATAGCGATACCGACAGCGAGAATATCTCAGATGGATAATTCGTTCACTTATATGTAGGGAGTGGTACTAAGGCACGGTAAAAACAGGGAATAATTGCCAGGTTTTCTATTCTTGCTGATCAAGCCGATTGTGTCCTGAATCAGGGACACTCGTGTGTCCTGATTTTTCCAATCTTTTCTCCAATCCAACGTTTATCCCAAAAACGAGATGATGTAATAAGCTGAATGGCATAAACTTACAGGTTTTTGTTCTTTTTTGGCACACGCCTTGCATTCTCCTTAAGCAGAACCTTATTTTTGCGGAGGAGAAAATGAAAGCACAGTTGATTTTTCTGATAATGATTCTTTCAGCAGTGATTGCCGGAGCCGGATGCAGCACAACCGTGGAAGCGGGATATGAGAACTGCTGTCCGGGACCGCCCAGGGCGCCGTCCTATATTTCCGGGTATTCCGGGAATTTTGAGGTCTATGTGTCCTGGTCCGCGAGCATAAGCGATGATGTGGACTATTACTGCGTATACACCAGCATGCATCCGAGCGGTCCTTATACGCTGCTGGATACAACCTATGACACCTGGTATTATGATACACGTGCTGTAAACGGTTCCACATATTACTACAGTATCACGGCGGTGGATCTTTTCGGAAACGAGAGTGATTTCAGTGTCGAGGTTCTTGAAGCCACTCCCCGGCCCGAAGGATATGAGCTGGCACTGGATGACGCGGAATACTATCCAGATACCTGCGGGTTTGATTTTTCCCGGTTCGCGATTACGGCCTGGGACAATCCGCTCACGGATGTGTATTATGTCTGGTGGCAGGGCGTTCCCTATTTGTCCGCGGGCAGTGCGGACGTGTACATAATGGACGCAGGGTACACCGAATCCCTGCATGATATCACGGTTGCGCCGGAAAACGGCTGGTCTCCGTATTCAGAGGTGGAAATCATGCCCGGCCACACATATCTGATCTGGATGTATGACAATCACTTTGCCAAGATGCGGGTGGTGGAGGTCGGATACGGTGAAGCCGGATATATTATTGTGGACTGGGTGTACCAGTCTCAGGAAGGCAATCCTTATTTTTAGGAGAAGTCCGATGAAAGCGGTAATGGTAACAGGTCTATTGGTATTGTTTCTCGGTATGAGCGCTGCAGATGCGGCAGAACCTCTTTCTATTGAGATGTGGACGGATGTTGGCCAGGGGCATTCCTTTCAGGACCAGACCCCTCGGTTCAAGGTTTTTCTCAAGTCCAACCGCGACTGTTATGCATCGGTTTACCTGCTTACACCGGCTCATGACGCGGTTCTGCTGGCCCCGGAGCGATCCCGGCAGCTGATCTATCTGGAGGCGGGCAAAACCCGGGTTCTGCCTGCGGACGGACGTTTCAGCGGAGAAACGCTTCAGGGTATTTATCATATAAACGCGGTCGCGTGCACACAGCCCCTGCTCTATCCGCTCAAGGAGAGCACGCTCAATGGAAATATTTTTTTTGAAGACCTGGAAGGCGATTCCTTTGAAGCCATTACCCGCGCCAACCAGGCATTCTTTCCGGCATCGGCTCGGAGTGAAGAACGGGCAGAGATCTCCACGTATTTCTTTTTTCAGAAGGAACGGGAATACCGGCTGAAACGCGTAAGCTGCGTGGTCAACGAAGAAGTGGTGTATTACTATCACCCCGTGGTTCACGACTGCGTGCTCTATGACGTGGTGGTAATTCCGGAAAGCCGTGTCTGGCTGAGCTGGCACTTTTACTTTCATACTCATATCGGCGCGTGCGGATTCTTTTACACCAGCTCCTATCCGGCGTATTATTATCATCCCCGCGTGGTTCGCGTACGTACGGCCCGAATCCGGCCCCGTCCGTGTGTGGTACGGAATGTGGTCCGTCCCTCGCGCGGTATCTATACCCGGGTGCACGTGGCATTGAACGGACGGGCGCGAAATTCCCGAACCATCCATCGTTCCGTACACAAGCCTTCGGCAGCCCGTCCGGTACGGAAGATGAGCGTTGCATACCGAAAGAGTCCGACTTCTTCCGGGAGAGTGAAGACCGCACGACCTTCGGTTCGAAAGACAGCACCGTCCCGGAACCGCATCCCGACTCCACGCAGGACTTCGGAGAGAAGCATGCGCACGGACAAAAGCCGGCCTTCGGTTTCTCATCCGAGTTCGCCAGCCCGGGATCGATTTTCGAGCAGTACGCGAAAGAGTCCCGCCCCGGACCGCTCAGGCAGCATGAAAAAAGACCCGTGGTGGTCGTCACAGGAACGCGGCAGCCGGGAATCCGGGCGTTCGTCGTCCAAACACAATCCCAGTGCGAGCCGCTATTCTGAAAAAGACAAGAGCCCGTCTTCCGGCAAGCGGTCTTTGCCCGGGATCATGACACGGCCGTTGAGCCCGGACCGCAGCGGACCGTCGTCTGCGCGTCCATCCACCCGGCCGGGAGGATCTTCCGGCAGATCCGGACGCAGCAGTTCGTCGCCTTCCCGTTCGTTCTCCGGCTCCAGACCGTCGCGGATAAAACGGTAAAAAAACTTGCCTATATCAGGGAGATGAATTATAATGAAACCGTCACAACGAATACAGGTACATGCATCACAGATCGAACAGCACAGCCGGATTACGCACCGAATCATTTTGAGTAACGGCACGATTCGGGAACAACGCTCAATGCGGCCGCTGTACCAACTGAAGATTGTGTTAACACGGATCATAGGCCATGAACCCAACGAATAAAACCCGAATCCTGGTGATCGATGATGAGCAGGGAATCCTGGACTCGTTGAACCAGGTACTCACCTACGAGGGGTATGAAGTAACCGGCTGCACAGACGGCAAGTCCGGTCTCAAGGCCGCGTCGGAAGATCGGTTTGACCTGATCATCAGCGACATCAAGATGCCGGGAATGGACGGGATTGAAGTGCTGGAAAAACTGCGGCAAATGTCCGGCATTACAGTACCCGTAATTGTCATCTCGGGCCATGCCACCATATCCACGGCCGTGGAGGCCACGCGCAAGGGTGCCTTTGACCTGCTGGAAAAACCCCTGGACCGGGATCGGATTCTGCTGGCCATCAAAAACGCGCTTCGCAGTTCCGAACTGGAGCGGGAAAACCTGGATCTCAAGGCCGCTTCCGTGGGCATGCTGGGCCAGAGTGAATCTTTCTGCGAACTCAAGCAGCAGCTGGAACAGGCCGGCCTGACCGAACGGCGGGTGCTGCTTGGCGGAGAGAACGGTACCGGCAAGGAGCTGGCCGCCCGGTACCTTCATCTGCTCAGTCCGCGCAAAGACAGCCCTTTTATTGAGGTCAACTGCGCTGCGATTCCGGACAACCTGATTGAAAGCGAATTATTCGGTCACAGGAAAGGCGCTTTCACGGGCGCGGACACAGACCGTATGGGCAAATTCGAAGCCGCGCACACGGGGGCGCTCTTTCTCGACGAAATCGGAGACATGAGCCTTGCGGCCCAGGCCAAGGTACTGCGCGCCCTGGAAACCGGTTCGATTCAGCGGGTGGGCGATGAAAAGACCGTGCAGGTCGATGTTCGGATCATCTCCGCCACCAACAAGGACCTGCAGCAGAGCGTGGCTGACGGCGAGTTCCGGGAAGATCTCTTTTACCGGTTGAATGTCATTCCCATACACGTGCCCCCGCTTCGGGAACGAAAGAACGATATACCGCTGCTTGCGCGCGAGTTCATGACCCGGGTCTGTTCCGCGGAAAACCTGGAGCGGAAGATCCTTTCCGATCCGGCGCTTGCAGTACTCGAATCCTGTGAATGGCCCGGCAATGTACGCCAGCTTCACAATACGGTAGAGCGCATCGCGGTCATGTCAACCGAGAAGGACATATCCGCGGATACGGTCCGGCGCTTGCTGGATAACGGAAGCGGTTCCAGCTCCCCCACGCAAGCAACCCAACCGGATTCCAGTCTGGCCCTCAAAGAATATGTGGAGCAGGCGGAATCTGATTATATCCGAAACCATCTGGACGCGCATGGCTGGAACGTCAAGCAGACCGCTGACACCCTGTGCATCCCCAGAAGCAACCTGTACAAGAAAATGGAAAAATACGGAATAAAACGATGAACCCTTTCAAACAAACACTGATTCTTTTTGCTTTCCTTTTATTGGCTGTGCGTGTTTGCGCAGATGACACTGCGCTGCTTGCGTCACTGGAAAAGGCGTGGAGTACGGAAAACGCCTCTGCCGTGGCCGCAAAATTTCCTTCCAAAGGCAAGATCTACATCAAGCTGAACGGCACCGGTGGATACTACAGCAGCGATCAGGCTCTGAGCGTGATCAGTCAATACTTCAAGAACCACCAGGTCACGGGATTGAAATTCGCTTCCGCAGATACCGGCGCTGCTGTTTATACGGCAGCGGAAAGCGTGGACAAGGGCGTTCGCAAGCTTGAATTTACCGTTGTCAGCGCAGGCGGAACCAGACGCATCTCCGCGATCAAGGCGCAGTAGACTGCGGGAAAATCTTTATTAAAAGAGGTCTCTTACTCCGGTTCATCCCCTGAGGTGATCAGATGGCTGAGCCAGGTAAAGGCGACAAATCCGTATAGAAACAGGCTGATCAGTGTATTGGCGGTTTCCCGTCTTGACTTGAACGCTCCCATATTCATGCCCAGCTTAATCAGAAAGTTTCGTTCGTCATCTGTAAGGCGAGCCAGCTCTTCTTCAGCATTTGACTCTTCGAATGTAAGCTGATACTTGTTCTGAATGGTTTCAATCTTCTTTCCAATGCCCGCAAGGGAATATTCCAGATACACGCTTGCAGCTGCGACCAGCACAAAGCCCAGGGTAATCGCAATCATCGTACGTACACGTCCTGGAGAACGAACCTCAAATACTCTCATCAGCGGAATAGTAATAACCGCTGTATAGATCGCCGCCAGCCCCATACGCGGGATGCCCAGAAAATAGAGAATACCCAAAAAGCATGTCAGCAGGAGGGCGAATCCGAGCCAGTTGGATTGCCGCAGTTCGCGCCGGGAAAGCGCATGCCTGCCAAAACGGTCCAGCCGCAGTATCAGGTTAAAGAGCGGATCCGCGATCCAGGTCATGAGAATGAACAGGGCCAGTCCCCAGTACAGGGGCCAGAGCACAGGTGCGAGCAGAGGGACGGATTGCGCGATCCGAAGCACGGCATAGCGGATGACGATGGTGGAAATCAGAAACACAACAATCATCCGGCTGTCCAGCCGGGTCATCCACAGAAACAGGCTCAGAAAGACCCGATATATTTTGTTGCGGCCCTTCATCGCCTCCACCAGTCCGGCCCGGGCGTATTCCATGTCCGGCTCCAGGGCCAGGGCTTCCTTGAAATGCTCCATGGCATCGTCTATCTTTCCCTGATGCAGTTTTGACCATCCCATGTGAACATGAGTCTCTGCGTCTTCCGGATCCCGGTGCAGGGCCGCTTCCATGCGCAGGTCTGCTTCATCCCCTTTTCCAAGGAGTATGAGCGCGGCGGCTCTGGCGTTTGTGCACGCCATATCTTCAGGATCCAGAGCCAACCCCTTTTCCGCAGCCTCCAGGGCTTTCTTTCCCTGTCGCTTTGACGCGCATACTGCGGAAAGGAGCGCATAATACTGAGGATCTTCCGGGTCCAGGTCCAACGCGGCTTTGACCGCTTGTTCCGCCTGGTTTTTTCGGCCGAGATTGTGAAAGGCGCAGGCCCGGGCGTAATAGGGCAGGGACCAGTCCGGTGCCAGACCAATGGCTGTCTCGGCTTCCTCCAGTGCCCGGCGCTGCTCTTTGAGTTCGATCCAACAGAGGCTGAGCAATGCATGCGCTTGCGGGTCTTCCGGATCCACGGACAGGGATTGACGCAGGGATTCCGCGGCACGGTCCGGACGGTTCTGTTGGAGCCAGATCCGTCCCTGTTGCAGGAAATTATTATCGTTCATCGAATTTTCAAATACTCCAAAATCGGGTCATAGAGCCCGCTCTGGTTCGAGTATAATGCGTGGTTGCGGGCGGTTACAAACCATTCGCGCGTACTCGGTCTGATTTTTCTGGCGGCCTTGAGAAGATCGCGTGTGTTAAAGGGTTCGGGCGTTCCGCTCTTCAGGGCGGCCTTGAGTTTTTCCTCTACCGCGACATCGATCATGTTTTTCAGGTCGGCTCCGGAAAACTCATCCGTCTTCCGGGCAACCGCCCGGGTATCCACTTCACCGGCAGGTTTGTCCTTGAGCAGCAGACGGAGGATGATTTCCCGGGCATCCTCGTCAGGAGGAGGTACGAACAGAATACGGTCAAAACGGCCCGGCCTGCGAAACGCCGAATCCAGATGCCACGGCGCGTTGGTGGCCGCGATGATCAGAAGTCCTTCATTGGTACTATCGATACCGTCCAGTTCAGAAAGAAACTGATTGACGGACTGGCGTGCCGCAGACTGGCGCATATCCCGCCGGCTGGCAGCCAGGGCATCCACTTCATCAAAGAAGAGTACGGCCGGTGTCGCAGCTCGCGCACTGTCAAAGATGTCATGAATATTCTGCTCGCTCTGGCCGATGTAGATATCGAGTACATCATGAATGCTGATGCTGAAGAAGTTGGATTTGACCTCACCGGCCGTGGCCTTGGCAATATAGGTTTTTCCGCAGCCGGGCGGCCCGTACAGGAGTATGCCGCCCCCGATCTTCTTTCCATAGGCTGCATAAATCTCTGCGTGGGTCAGGGGATGAATGATCTTGAGTCGGATTTCCTCCTTCAAATCCTCCATACCGCCCACATCTTTGAAACTCAGGTCAGGACGCTCCGGATACGGCTCAAACCGGCCCCTGGGATCCTCACCGGTGTAGGCAAAGAGTTCTTCGTCCGTAAAATCTGAATCCGGTTCTTCGGTATCCTCTTCCTGAAGCAGCTCTTCGAGTTCGGTGTCACTGAGTTCACAGTTTCGGGCTTTTGCCTTGCGGTAAAACTCCGCTGCCAAAGCCGGATCATCCTGCTTCCGCAGGACCTTTGCGTGAATGAACAGGGATTGCGCATTGGCCTGGTTTGTTGACTCCAGTTCCTCGCAGATAACCAGGCTTTCGGAAAACCGGCCCAGCGCGTAAAACGTTTCCGCCAGTCCGCTTTTCAGCTCTACACTGGCCGGAGCGCGTTTGAGCCCCTGCCGGTATACCTGCTCTGCCGGACCGTATTGATGCTGATCGCAGAGCGCCCTGGCCAGACAAAGACGCAGGGGAATATTTTCCGGGGACTGATCCAATGCGTCTTTCAGATTATTCAATGCGTTTGAATCCATTTGGTTTCGTCCTTAACAGTATATGAAATAGTTTGCTGCCATTCATTCTTATACGCTGTCAGCTGTCGACGGTAGACGATTGACCATCGACTGCTGTTTTCAGCCGGATGCTGAATATGGTTTTTTCTCCCAAGGTACTGACCGCTGTCAGGGTTCCGCCACAGGCTTCCACCGAGGCCCGGGCAATGGCCAGGCCCAGGCCGGTTCCTGAGGTGCGGGTGGAGAACTCGGGTTCGAATATCTTTTCCAGGTCCTCTGGTGCGATGCCCGGTCCGTTGTCTTCCACATCGACGCACACGCGGTTTTCCTTAGCAAGAGTACGGACCGTAACGGTTCCCTTTTTGTGGATGGATTCGATCGCATTTTCCACCAGGTTGACCAGGACCCGGCCGAGTTCATCCGGGTCGGCCTGGGCTTGCGCCAGGGTGTCGTCCAATGCCGCGCGTATCTGAATTTCCGTATCCGGCTCGGGCCGGAACATGGCAAGGGTTTCCCGGATAACGGTATTGACATCTGTGGGAACGATTTTAATACTGGGCAGTTTGCCCAGGCTGGAAAACTCGGCAATAAATATACGCAGGGATTCCACGTAACGTAATATGGAGCGTACCGGCTGTTGGATGATGTCTGCCAGATCAGGTCGGCGGTCTTGCGCAGCCTTTTCGATCAACTGGGCGGAGAGCTTGACCGGGGTAAGCGCGTTTTTGACTTCGTGCGCCACCTGCCGCGCCATCTGCTGACGGGTGAGCTTGCGTTCCGAGTCCACCAGCTGAGACCGGTAGGTTCGGAGATTTCCGATCATGGTCCGGAAGGCGCTGTGCAGCTTGCCCATGTCTCCGCCGGGTGCCGGTCCGCTCAGATCAATATCCAGATCTCCGCTTCCGATCCGGGCGGATGCCTCAGAGAGTCTTCGCACGGGCCGGGATATGCTTTTTGCCGCGAGGATAGCAAGGATCAGGGTGATGACAAAAACAAAGGCATACATCCCCAGGGTGTAGGAAAGGGTCACGGTCACGCCCCTGCGCACTGCTTCATCGCTGAGAATCAGGGGAACACTGAGAATGGTGTTGGCAGAAACAGACGGCAGCGGGGCATAGCCGGTGATGACGGATGATCCGTTGATTCGGCGCTGGTCAAAATAGATGTCTTTTCCCAGCAGGTTGATATTCAGATAGGCTTGACCGCTCGGTCGAACAGAAACTGTCGCGGCCGTGGCAGAAGAACCAACAAAAACAGTCTTGAGCTCGCTGTCGGTATAGAGCGCACAGGTAATGCCAGTACGGGCCGCGGCTGGATGCGGATCCGCGTTCTCAGCCAGCACCAGCTCCCGGAACATGGCCAGGTTTGAGGCCAGCTTGTCGGTCACGGAACGTTGATAGGTCTCGGTCATGGTCTGCTTGTTGAACCAGCCCACCAGGGCCAGGGGAATGGCGGTCACTACGAGAAAGGAGCAGGCAATGGTGTATTCAAACCGCCAGCGTGGCCGCTGGGCCAGACCGGTGATGCTCAAACAGATGAATTCGATCAGGTAGAGACCGGTACTGAAGAGAAAGAAGATAAAGAATATCCGCATGACTGCGTCAATGCCGGGAGAGAAGTCCATTTCCCGGTATACAGCTGCGCACACGGTCTGACCTGCAGGGAACATCAGGATCCGGAGCCCGATCATGTCCCGAGTCCGGTAACGTTTCCAGTACGGACCACTGCCATCCGCCAGCCGGTTGAGTGTGGATGTGAAGATAAATTCGCTTTGAATATCCGGGCAGAACATCCACTTCCGGGAATGGTCCGTGTATACTGCGATACCGATGGGAAGGGGCATGTCTGAGGCACCGATTTCCTCACGACGGAAAACACGACGGGCCAGTTCCCGGGTTTCAAAATCGTTTTCAGTGCCGGGTTTCCATTCGGAAACAAATCGGATGACTGCGGCTTCGGCGATTTCGCGCCTGGACGATTCGACTTCCTCGGATACCGTGGGAAAGACTGCAATGGTAATAAAGAGGGCTGTGATTACGGACCGGTACAGAGATTCGGTGTTTCGCGCTGAGCGCATGACTGCACTGTACCCCGCGGCGCACAGCGTGGGCCACAGGATCTGCGGAAAGAATATCGGCAGGAGAACGGCCGGAGCCGCAAAGAGAAGAATCCGCTTGATGCCGATATTCCGGATGGGAAGGAAAATGTGAACCAGGGCTGAGATCGCTGAAAAAATACTATAGACAAAGAGAAAAACCGCAGCCATAAGGATCCCGGCAGGCAGGGAAAAAAACTTGACCGGATCAAAGAGAGCGGTGGAGGAATTCTGTACACAAAGACGGACAAAGAAATGAATGCCGAAAAGAAGCACCACTGCTGCAGCAGATGCCGGGGCAAGCAGCACGGTATGGAACCTCGGCGTCCATGCATTTTTTCGGGTAAGCAGATCAGAGAGGACTTTAGCGGTTGCCCAGACAGCGAGCGCGGTAAGGGTCAGGTTGCCCAGGTCTGAAAAGAGGCCGCCCATGCCCTGAAAACTGAAAAATGCGGGATCATGGAAGATGCGTCCAAGCATTTTTCCCGGAAGCCCGGCGGCCAGCAGCGCGACCCGCAGAACCCATACGGCAGCCAGCATGAGCAACGGGTTACCCCAACGTGAGATTCCGGTAAAGAGTACGATCAAAACTGTGATTGCGAGAATCCAATTGGTCAGAAGAACCATGCGTTCGCGAGTCAGCAAAACCAGAGAGGATCCGGTTTTCTTACCTGCCGGCGCGGGCAGGCAAAGGGTGAGCTTAATTTCCGGTTTATCTTTTTGCAGAACAATGGTCCGCTCAATCGGATTGTGCGGAGGTATCCCCGCCCATGCCAGAACCTGGCTGTCATGGATCAGTTCAATATACAGATCGGAATCTTCTTCCTGGCGAAGTCCAATCAATTCGGTAAAGAGTTTTTCCCGGTTCGCCAGATTGATTCCCTGCACCCGTTCAAGCGCTTTGCGTCCCAGCTCTTCCAGGTGCCAGGAGTGCTCCATAAGCCGGGCCTGAGGACTGTCCGTGGACACGGATGAAGCAGCAGGCACGAGGTACGGAAAGACAATCCGCACAAGCAGGGCCAGGATGATCGGCAGTGCGGCTTTGGGCCATGGGTTCTTCTTATTCACCTTGGACTTCAAATTCTTTGCCTTCAGCGGTCCGGATTTTTACGGACTTGTTCATGACTTCCAGCAGAGTGATGTCGTTTACGGTCTCACCGGGCGACATGGTGAAAAAGGTTTCATCCTTCTTATTCTTAAAAAGGACCTTGGGCCTTTTGTTGAATTTGGCGCTGACGACACCGTGATAGCTTACCGGTGATTCGGGTTTGGGTTTGGCCGGATCAGCGGTCTTGGGTTTCTTGGGCAGTGTACTCTTTGGGATGGGCTTGACCAGGTTCAGTGTCCTGGGCGTATTGAGTTTGATGTAGGGTACAATAATGGCCACACTGTTAAACGGTCTCTTCTTTGTGCTGTTGCCGGACGTATCTGCGCCAAAAAAATAATTTCCCCGGGAGGTATTCATCCATCGCAGAGAGAGCGGATATTCTTTTTCAAGGAGTTCTCTTGCGTCCGGCATCTTGATATCGGAAAAGTGGACCCGTTGACGGATATCCTCTTCCAGCCCGGGCAGCTGTTCGAGAAAATTCTTTACGGAAAACCCAAGCAGAATCAACGTCAGGAGGCAAACGATTCGTGGAAATTTGTTTTCCGTATATTTCATTTTACCTGTATCCGGTAATAATTTTCTTGGGTTTGGCTTCTTTTTCTTGACCGGTCTGGTCGCTTGTTTCCGGTTGCAGCACGACACGGGAGGAATCCATGTAACTAAGCGCAGAGAGCTCCAGGTGTATATTCAGCAGTCGGTCTTCATTCTTGTGGATAATTTCTCCGGATTTTCCAAACCGCTGGGGCAGCAGAACCCGGTTTCGTACATCGACCTCCTTTACGTACAGGAATTTACCGGGTTTTCCGGTAATGGTCAGAAACTGAACCAGGGACTCGGGTTTACCGCGAAAGTCAAATGCAAAACGGGTTTCGGTAATAAAGGGAGAGAGTTCTCTACCGCCGGACTGAATTTCCGGCAGAACCCGGATCTTGGGGATTTCGAGGAAACCGCTCTCGATCGCAGCATAACAGACGTAGATGATGATCGCAAGTTCCTGCAGAGAACCAACGATTTTCTTTCGGTCATCCGTCAGGTCGGCTACGTTCATACCGAGTTCCGGAGGGACGTCGATATTTCGCGTAGCCGCGTACTGCCGGAGATCCCCGTATTTGTTGGCAAAGATCTTTTTAAAGTAAATGGAAGGCCGGGACTCATCGTTGTTCAACTTGAATTCGTCGGCAAGTTCAAAAAGGGTTGCGGACTGAATGGGATTCTTAAGCCGGGTAAGGGCTGCGGTCTGTGTCCTTGCCTTTTGAAGTGCGCGCTCAATATCCGTACCTGTCTCGGGGTAAAGCGCCTCCACTTTTTTTGCTGCTTCCTTGCTTTCTTCGTCCAGACCCGCAGAAACGCTGTTCCACTGCAGCTGGAAAAAGAAATGCAGGACCAGATAAACGCCAAGGAGAATCAGGCCGTTTCGAATAAATGCTTTATTGTTCATCCAGATTTCCCGCATGTCTACTCCGCAGCGTTTATTTCAGCTCAAGGGTCAATTCAAAGTTAATGTTGTAAAACTCCTCGTTCATGCCGCTCCTGCTGAACGTACGATCCGTAATGTTCAGTTTATTTTTGGGATCAAACATCTGTTGCTCGGAAAAGGTGTCCGCGTATTCTTCGGCTTTTTGTATAGCGTCTTCGGCCGACAGTTTGGACCGGGCTTCTCCGCTGAGCTTGACACATCGGCACGTACGGCCCTTGTCTGATTCCGAAGAGATGGTTCCGCCCTGGAAGCGATTGATTGTAATGTCCGCCGGGGTGATTTTTTCCAGCAGAACCATGGCACCGGCCAACCGCCGACCACTCAGAAAGCGCTCTCTGATTTCCCGACATTCGGCGAAGGTTTTCCGCAGTGTTGAATTTGTTTTTTCAAATTCTTTTTTCTTGAGCGTTCCATTGTTGACCAGGGTATCCTGTTTAGCCCGAAGGCTCTGCAGACCGGTCATGCGGCTGTAGGAGTTGTAAGCCCCGAGAAAAACAGCAAGGACAAAGAGAACACCAGCCGCGTATTTGTAGATACCGGATTCACGAAATTCCCGCTTGTGGCTGACCGACTCGGGAACCAGGGTAATGTCAGCCCGGTCCTGAATGAACATGTTGAGCGCGAGTCCCAGGGCCGATGCATACGAACCGGATATTTCGGTTGCCGAGGTCAGATCGGATGTTTTTGCCGTAATGTTTTTCATCGGATCCAGGACTTCGGTATGAATCCGCATTTTCTTTTCCATATCTTCAGCCAGAAAGCTGTTTACGGATGCCCCGCCGGTCAGGTAGATGTTGTTGAGCTTGAGGTCTTTGAAGTCTATCTGTCCGCGCGCGAACTTCAGGGTGGAGTCTGCGAAACCGGTAACGGAGTTCGAGACGTGCGCGCGAAAGGTTTGTTCCAGGTCTTCCTTCTGCCCCGGTTCCGGAACAAAGGGAAGTTCACCCGTGGTTTTATAGACTTCGGCTTCCCGAAAGGTGACATCCAGTTTTTCCTGGATGAATTTGGTGAATTCCCGCCCGCCTCCGCTCATAGAACGGGCAAAGTAGAGGCTGTGTCCGTCACCGATGCTGATGTCGATATTCGTGGACCCGATGTCCACGATCATGTCCACGTCATCGCTTTTCCCTTTCTGGTGCAGAAGCAGATTGAAGAGCGAGGACGCGGTGGGTGCAATCTGTGCCGGATTGAATCCGGAGGTATTGCAGACCGTCATCAGCCGGTCAATGTAAACCAGTTTGGCATAGACAATCATAACCGAGAGATTGCCGGAGAGTACCGGGGGATTGAGCAGGGTGTAGTCGGTGACGCATTCGCCGATTCCTTTGGACGCCTGATCCGATACTTCGTAGTTCATCAGCAGCTTGAGGCGCCACATGGGAACCACCGGCACCTGGATATACCGAAACATGATCTGACTGCCGGAAACACCAAGGACACTGCGGCCAGTCTGCAGCCCGTGCAGGCTGATCAGTTTCCGGAGCTCCATTCCGGTTTTGGTGATTTTCTGATCGCTTTCCTTGAGACGACCGAATTCTTCAAAATCGTATTTTACTGCTTTTTCAAGCACAACCTTCCCGCGTCTCCTGCGGAGGGTTACTGCTTTGATGGAATCATTGCCGATATCAATGCCGGTTGAATACATTAGAAAGCCTTAAAAAATATTTAACCATGAAGAACATGAAGAAGCATGAAGAAAAAATCTGAGAAGTTCTTGCGCATCGTCCTGTTCTTCACAGGGATTTCCGTTATTTCAGTACGTATCCGGTCTTACCGGTTTCGCCGTTCTCTGCGTCGGTCGGTTCTGGATCGAGACTGATTCTTTCGGGTTTCTTTTTCCACCACGCGTTTTTTCAGGTCCTGAAAGTATTTATCTCTTGCGTCAGATGCGTCTGTTTTGCCTGGCGTCACGGTCTTATCCGCGGACGCGGCAAGGAGTTTGGCCTGCTCCCTCTTTGAGAGCAGCCGTTCGCCCGTGGACTCAACCAGCCGGGCAGTCAGAAAAATCAGCAGGCTGGTTCGTTCCTTGCGTTTGGAGTCCTGCCGGAAAAGTCTTCCGAGAATCGGAATATGACCGAGAATCGGAATCATCTGGGTGCTTGTATTATCCGTTTCTGTCGAAAGGCCGCCGATTACAACAGTCTCCCCGTTGGATACGATCGAACGGGTCATCAGTTCCCGGTTACCAAAGATCGGAACCCGGACGCTTCCCGGCTGGTTTTCCTGATCCTGGTCGGCTGCGGAAGTTACCAGGGTCTGAAGCAGCTGAAAACCAATCTGGGTATCAATCTGGGGATGAATGACCAGGCTGATAGTGTCCATATCGCGCCCCACGCTGGGAGTGACTTCCAGGGTAATGCCAAGTTCTCTGCGCTCAATGTTTCCCTTAAGCGCGTAGGTGTCGGGCAGGTTAATGTCGCCGTCTGAGGCATCTACGTTATATTGCGTATTCACCTCATCGTAATCATCAATATAGGGAAACTCCTGTGTCATTTTAATAATCGCAGGCACGTTGTTGATCGTGGTCACCTGTGGAGCGCTGAGCGTGTCTGTGTCTTCACTGGTTTCCAGGGCGTGCATGACAATTCGGAACTCGGGATCGGTCAGCACACCGGTGATGGTGGAATTCAGTCCGATGTTGGCAAAATCCTGTGTGGGAAGAATCATGCCCGAGTTCCGATCCACCACAACTTCACCGCCGCCCGACTCGCCGACTTTGAAGTCTCCGTTCAGCAGCCAGCTCAGGCCCAATTCCCTGAGTGTGTCCATGGTAACTTCCACAAACCGCACCTTGATCATAATCTGAAGGGGATTGATGTCCAGTTCTTTGATGTTATCTTCCACCAGCTTCATCATTTCAGGTGTGGTTCGGACAAAGAGGTAATTCATTTTCTTATCCAGCAGGTAAGAGCTGCCCGCAGGCCATTCCGGCCACTTTTCAATCCATTCCATCAGGTTTTCAACATCAGACTTTTCGGCTTCCTTTTTTTTATTCCCCTTTTTACCGTCATCGAATATCTTGGGTGCTGCGGCCTTGTTGGAAGCGGTCAGGCCGGTATTCAGGCGAAAGACTCTGGAGATGGTCATGGGCTGGGCCGGTGTGGTCAGCCAGACTGCGTTTTTCTTGACCGTATATTCAATGCCGCTGTTGCGAGACATGTATTCAAGCAGGTCGATCAGGGGCAGGTCCACAACCTGAACGGTCAGCGACTTGCCTTCCAGGATGGACTGGTCTGCAATGATATTCAACCCGGTCATCTTAAAGAGCAGATCCACAATGTAGGAAAGCGGCGCGTTAAAGAGTTCGAGCGTAATCTTCTTCTGCAGTTTTTCCATAACCTCGGTGTTAAAGGGCGGGTTGGTTGTAAACGGAAGTTTGGACGGCTGGAGCGGTTTGTATTGCCGGTCTTCCATGGTCGCGTCTTTTTCCACCTCAACCAGTTCCGCCTTATTCAGGGCTTTCTTTTCCTTCTGCGCCCGCTTGAGTTCAATGGCGGTCAGCTTTCGAAGGGCGGAAATCTTCAGATTGCGGATGCGGCTGTTTTCCGGATCCTTGTCCAGCACCACGTCGCACTTACTGACGGCCTGCTTGTATCGTTTTTCCTTGATCAGGCGTTCGATTTCACTGGCAGGGTTCGCCGTATTTTCAGCGCGGGCATTTCCGGAGAAAATGAGAAAGAGGCAGATCAGGAAAATCCCGATACGCTGATTCTGGTTTGTTGGTATCATATGGGAAACCCTCCGGTTTGTTATTTTTCTTTAAGCTTGCAGGAAATTACACGGAACCTGGCATGGTACAGGTCGTCTTTGCCAGCCTTGGGACTCAGCTGCAGGGAAGATACATCGCTGCCCACAAACCGCTGATCGATTCGATGAAGATACGGCGCCAGTTCCTTGAGTTCCACGGAGTCAATATCGACATCAATATATTCCGCGGAATATTTGGGAGCTGTGATTCGGCCGGACTTGGGTACAATGGGTTGTTGGATCCGACTTTCTCTTCTCAGGCGTTCAAGCATGCTCGCGCTCAGCCGCTGGGCAGGACGGATGTTCTCTTTTTTATGTTTCTGCTTTTCGTTCAGTTTGAGGACGTCCCCCAGAAGTTTCTCAAAGTCTTTCTTGTGCTTTCCCATGGCCGCGAGTTCCTTGCCGGTGGTGTGAATCCTGTACGCGGAATAGAGAAAGAGCAGGCTGGTCGCAAAAATCAGTACCCATAGAATAATCGCTGCTTTTTTTATCGGTTCCATAGTCACCTGGCCTTATTCGTATGCACAACATTGATCTTCATGGTAAAGGAGCGCCGTCCGTCCCGGGTCAAACGAATCTGCCCGGTCGTCCTGGAATCGCGGAAGAGGTCGCCTTTTTTATATACCTCGAGCAGCCGGTCAATGTCCGAAATTTCCGCTACAGTTCCGGTTACGGAAATATCGCTCTGCTTGATCCCGAGATGGGTGATATCAATATCCAGATTGTCCGGAATCGCATCATAGAATTTCCACAGCAGGTAGGTAATCGGGATAATGTCTGGAAGGGCCGGATCTTCGCCCAGCGCGCGTTTCATTTCAATGATTTTGGACTCAAGCCGTTTTTTCAGGGAGTCAATGTCCTGGGGGACCGAGTCCTGCGGTACCTTGAACGTCTCGCTGTATTTCTGACGAAGTCCGTTCTGAATGGTTTCGATGGATGTGTTCAGACTTGTGGTTTTCCGGTAGGCATAGATATTCAGAACGATAAAGAGAACCAGCACAATGGCGCTTAAGACAGTAAGTGGTGGGAAGAGTTTTTCCCAGACGCCCTTGTATTCAAATTGGTCCCGCCGGTAATTCAGGTCCAGCCATGGACTGGTGACCAGGGGCACCAGGGCGCCCTTGAGAACAAAATCCTCCGACAGCATGTCCGGGACAAGGTCTACCCGCTCGGGCAGTTTTTTTTCCAGCTCCTGTTTGAGAATCAGAGCACAGGATTCGGGACCTGCGATTTGAAAGCTCGTTTCACTGCCTGCGGACATGAGCATGGCGGACTGAAGCACAGCCTGCTGCACTGCGGCAAGGGTGTCAGAATCCGTCTCTTCCCCGCTCCAAAGCGACTTGCGTACAGCCCGCAATCCATTGAGGCTGCCGTCTTTTATCCGGCAGACGCCTGTAATGTCCGGGCAGAGACTGATCAGCAGAAGGTTGTTTTCTTCAGCGGATGAACCCAGGAGATATGTTCGGTAATTCAGCGCAGAAATAATATCCGCTTCGATTACCTTGGGATCCAGGTCGATCTCGTTCAAGGCCGAAATAATCGAAAATACCAGGTCGGCGCGGCATGTGGTCGCCGCCACCCGACAGGTATCGCCAGCCTCCAGAATAGTGTAGGAGACCGCCGCGTCTTCAATATCATAAGGGATGAATTCCTCAATGTCAAACCGGATGGTCTTGTGGACCTGGACTTCGGTGTACGGCAGGTTCAGTTCTCTGAAGAAAACAAACTCTGATGACAGGGAGACCGAACACTCTTCAACGGTTTCCGGGATTTTGGACTTCAGCTCTCCCAGCGCCTGTGTGAGCGCGGCATTCAAATCGTCTGCTTCTCTATCCATCTCAATGACGCCGGATGTTTTCAGATCAATACTTTGATCACTGATGCCGTACGCGAGACGGGTTCTGGAAATATGCAGCGATAGATAATTCGTCATAGAATACCCGGTCTTTAACCATGTCCATGTCAGTGGCCGCCCCCGGGGTCGGCTCCGGAATCAGGTGATTACTTTTCTGGCCTGAGCGAACGGACCTTTGCACCGGCCTGCCACATTTCGGAATTCTTAATTTCATCGAGTTCTTTTTTCAGCCGTTTGGCATAGTCCGGCCTGGAATTGGCCTTGAGTACAATTTCGGTTTCCTTGCCGCTCTTGACACTCTTGTACAGCTTGGCAAAGACCGGGTCCACGGCCTTACGAAAGCGGTCTTTCCAGTCCAGGGCCCCGCGCTGGGCTGTGGTGGAACAGTTGGCATACATCCAGTCCATGCCCTTTTCATCGACCAGCCGGATCAGGCTCTGGGTCAGCTCTTCCACGGTTTCGTTAAAGGCTTCGCTCGGGGAATGGCCGTGTTTGCGCAGGCAGTTGTACTGCGACTCCATCACGCCGGCCAGGGCGCCCATAAGCACGCCGCGTTCTCCGGTCAGGTCGCTGTATACTTCTTTTTCAAAGGTTGTGGGAAAGAGATAACCTGAACCGATGGCAATGCCCAGGGCCAGGGTCCGGTTCCTGGCCTTTCCGGTCGCGTCCTGGTGAATGGCAAAACTGCTGTTAATGCCCTGTCCGTCCAGGAAATTCTTGCGCACAGATGTGCCTGATCCCTTGGGTGCAACCAGGATGACATCCACATCCCTGGGCGGAACAACACCGGTCTGCTTCTTGTAGACAATAGAAAATCCATGGGAGAAGTACAGCGCGTCTCCGGGATTAAGGTTTTCCTTGACCGTAGGCCATGCGAGCATCTGGCCGGCATCGGAGATCAGGTACTGAATAATCGTGCCCTTTTGTACGGCTTCATCAATGGGAAAGAGGGTCTTGCCCGGAACCCATCCGTCCTTGACCGCCTTGTTCCAGTAGGCCTTTTCCTGCTTGCGCTGACCGATAATCACCTTGATACCGTTGTCCCGCATGTTCAGTGCCTGGGCTGGACCCTGGACACCGTAACCGATAACAACTACGGTTTCCTTTTTGAGAATCTTCCGCGCCTTGGACAACGGAAACTCCGATCGCTTGACAATGTTTTCCTTTACGCCGCCAAAACTGAGCCTTGCCATACATCACCTCCAAAAAGTATTATTCAGTATTCTCTTCCGCGTCTTCCTTGTCCTCAGCGGTCTCTTCTTCGTCTTCCTCGTCCTCATCATACAGCTCAACGCCGTCATAGCGATTCCAGACGCCCTCTTCGCTCATCTCTTCGTTCCATGTTTTGATACGCTTCTTTCCGGCTTCGGTCTCGTCGACATAATCACCGTTTGGATAGTCTTCCAGATACTTGTCGTAAAGATAGAGCGAAATTCCCGCATCTTCTTCTTCCCAGGACTTTGCTTCATGATACCGGGCGTCTTCCGCGTTGTCGGAGTCGGGATAGCGGCTGTAAAACTGATGAAACGCCAGAGCAGCCTCCCTGTTCCGCTTGAAGATATTGTGTGTCCGGGCGATCTTGTACAGCATCCACTCTGCCATGAACCCGTCGGGATTGTCATCCACATACGAGCGGGGTATGGAAAGGGTAGCGCTTGTACACATATAGACCGGGGGTGTCATAATCAATCCGACAATCAGAATCGTAAGAATTATTTTATTTCGTGTACTCATTCTGCTGCTCACGTCTCGTATGTGCGAATGATATCCTTTACATCAGCGGTCTTGGGCACATCGGCAATTTTCTGACGCAGCACGTCCTGCTTAAGAAGACGTGTGGTATGTTTCATAAGTTCTAAATATTTGTCATGATGATCCTCGTCCGAAGGCCCAAGGATCAGAATCACGATATGCACAGGCAGATTGTCAATGGCCTCAAAATTAACACCGTCTTTGGAAACGCCAATGGCCACAAGCGGATCCTCAATAAAATCAAACTTGGCGTGCGGAATCGCGATTCCTTCGCCAATGCCCGTACTGCCAAGGTTTTCCCGCTCATACACGGCCTTGACCGCCTGTTGTTCGTTCAGTTTTTTGTTGCCGGAGGCGATCTTTTTTACAAGGGTTCTGATGATTTCCTCCTTGCCGGTGTCAGGGATATCCAGAACAATCCGTGACTGTTCAATAAAATCTGAAAGTAGCATTCATGCCTCCGTGGAAAAATAGAGAATACGATTTTGCTTCCGGCATTTTTTCGTTCTCTGCCGGAGAATATCCGCTGCAGAACGGCAACCCCAAGTTTCCGTACAGCAACAAATTATAATATATCATTTTCTCATAAAAGTAAAGGGAATTCTTGACCGGAAGCGTCAAAACTTTTATCCCGGGTCAGCCGCCGGGGACGAAAAAAAGCCGTACTGCCTCCCATACAGAAATCACCAGCGGAACCGTAAGCAGACTGCACAAATACGAGATCAGCAATCCGGCGCTGACCAGCTGCTGATTTCCGTCATAATTCTTTGCCTGAATCATCAGTCCTACCGCCGGCGGCATGCAGCACTGAAGCAGCAGCATGCTCTCAAACACCTTGCTGGTTCCATACAGGCCGGCAAGTCCAGCAAGCGGCATAAAAACAACCGCCACCAGTACCAGTTTGTTCAGGGCAGCCAGGCAAAGGCCCCCCAGGTTTGCGGGACGGGTCCATTGGAGTATGCCCAGTCCCCCTCCGAGAATAAAGATGGAGATCGGCACCGCCGCGTCTCCGGCCAGCGTAGCGGTGCGACCGATCACATTGGGAATGAAATCGTTCCATCCGGTAAAAACCAGGACCAGAGAGACAAGAATCGTGACAAACGGCGGGTTGAAGACTCGCGTCCATCCGCTGCCCTGTTTTTTCGAAGCAATGCAGTACGGTCCCACACTCCAGAGCAGTGGACTTTGCACCATAATAAAGAGAAAGGTGTATATCGCGAACGCATCGTACCGGTCCGGGAAAAGAGACTGACCAATCGGCAGGACCAGATAGCCTGCGTTCTGAAGCACGCTCAGCGGAATCAGCTCTTTGATGCGGGGCACACCCCTGAAAACAAGCAGCATTGTGCCCAGACCTGCGCCAAAGACAACGACAGCGGACAGAGGAAATTTCCACCAGGATTCCATGGCCGGATCAAAGCCCTGCGTCATTTTGGCGAAAATCAGACATGGCAGAAAAAAATAGACGACTCCCCTGGAGATCGCCCGGATATCCTGCTGCGTAAGAATTCTCTTTTTGACAAGAAAAAAGCCCGCACCCGCGATCAGTGCAATCCGGCACACTGCCAGGAAAGCGGCGACAAACGTGGTGATAAACATTGGGTTCCGTTTCCGTATTCAAAGAAAAAATCCCCGCCCAGCAGGCGGGGATTCTGAAAGAGTACGTGTGAATTATATCGAGTGAAGTATATTATTCAACCTTGTAAGGAAAAATCCAGGCATATGCACTGTAATTATCCGTGGATTCGTCATCAAACGCAGTCCGGGAAATAACGTCAATGGCAACATGGTAATACCCGGGAGTGGAGGGAACCGTATACGTTCCGGTATACACATCATCTCCCTCGGTCTGATCACCGCCCCGGACGCCATCGTCAAACATGATCCGGCGTGTGTGACGTACTCTTCTGAAGGCCCGGTTATGCAGGTAGACCACAACCTCACCCTCTGAGTTCGTTGCCTTGGCCGTTACTACCACTTCCGCTCCTGCGGTCAATACGGGAATATCTTCTCTGTCAATATACGCGGCAGCAGACGAATGCGTAAACACGGTTTCTCCGTCCACGGTTGCGTTGAGTTCCTCAATGGCCAGCGTATCCAGCGTATCATCCCGCATGGTCGCCTCTGCCACGGTAATGCTGCTCAGTTGCCAGGCGGAGTTTGTGGAAGCATCAACACTGGCGCCCCGGGTAAAGATCGCGTACCGGACCGCTTCGTGTTCCGCGGTCTTGGTGCCGAAGGTCAGGTCGTGATTCAGGTCCAGGTTAAATACCCAGTCCCGTTGACGGTTGACCGTAACCAGGGCCGTATCACCGGTTACCTGCACCGTGTACGTCTTGGTCACCGGCGCAGCCGGTGACCGGTACCACCAGGGCCGCATCTCAAAATCATACGCGGAGAGCAGATCGTCTTGTCCCTCTGCGGCCGCCTTGGACGCCTTGGTCGAATCCTGATACGTTCCGGAGTCATCCACAAATCCCTTAAACAGACCGGTTGTGTCCGCTTCGATGAACTCTTCAATCTCTGCCTTGTCCTGCGTGGCGGTCGATCCTCCAGACCCCGAAGAACCGCTGCCTGAACCGGACGAACCGCTGCAGCCACAAGCGACCGCCACCACAACACCCAGAATCACAACCATCAAATACGTGATTGCATTCTTCTTCATACCACACCTCCATTAAAAATAGGAAAAAATGTACCGACATATCAGCAACCGCAATTCGAATGCCAAAAAAGGGGGTATCTTTCAAGTTATATAATTTCATTGGGTTACAGTCCTGATTGTGCGATTTACGTCCGGATAATTTCTGTCAGATATTCTGACATCTGTATGAAATCATAACATCGGTTTCACAGGACATTACAAATCAGGCAGGCAAAAGTTTCAGAAAAAGAAATACAAAAAAAACCGGCCGGGCAATGCCCGGCCGGCGAGGTGGAATCTATCGTTGTGTGTCTTAAAGAAAAAAATTACTTGTTTTTCTTTCTTTTCTTCAATTCTTCGGCCCAATACTTTGAGATGGTGCCGTCCTTGCAGTTGTGCTTGGCAGGTATGGTGAATTCGAAATTCACTCCGTATTTCGTGGGTTTGCTGCCCCGCTCCCAGGCACCGATATCCGGAGCTTTTCCGATAAAATTGTCCGTAACACCCGGAATTACCTCACCTGCGTCAACAGCACTGGATTTTTCGTGAAGCGTAAAGTCCAGTCCGCAAACATCGCGAAAGTAATGGAAGTTCTTTTTAATCGCAGGCTCAAGGTTCTGGAAAATTGTTTCTCCTGCCAGCAGCACATCGGTCTTGCCGCGTTCATTCTTCTTCCACTCTTTGAAGTTGCCTGCCCGTGTCCGCTTCATGCTGAAGGCGCCGTCATACGACCATGCATTGTGACCAAAGGTAAAGCGTACAAATCCCGGAGGGTTGCCGTGGCCGCCCGTCATACAGGCGTTCTTGCCCCCGGAGCCCACAAAAAGGTTGTTCTTCATAGCGCCGCCGTCTACCTGTACACTCCAGTTGCGATATGCCTGACCGTTCTTTATCGAGGTATTGTTATACACAAAGACCCCGTCATTTCCGCTGTCGCACGGCTTGATCTTGTACGGCGAGGCGCCCATATTGTATATCACGTTGCAGAAGGCGTAGGCCGGTCCGTGATAAGTCTGCTGAAAACTAATCCCCATAAGCTGATTGGCGAAGAGGTTGTGATGCACAATGCAGCTGCGGAATGTATAGTCCATTTCCATCCCATCGTCAGCCCCCCAGAGAACCATATTGTGATGAATGTCCACTCCCTTGTTGGGCACTCCAGCGTTTCGGTGAGAAAACCCAAGGCTGTCACCAAAACCGCCGATAGTGTTGAAGCATACTTCATGACCCGTCCCGGTAAGAACGAGACCTTCATCGTTTCCGTGTTTGGGGAACATTTCGCCAAACGGTGCATTGCCGATGACTGCATTATTATATATATACAGATAAGAATGTCCCTGCTTGGCAAAGATGCCCAGCCTGACATTGAGAATAATGCATCCGCGGATGGTTACGGCTTTGCATCGCTTAGGCAGATTGATTCCAGTGCCTCCGTTCTGAAAGGTGATATCTTCCACATGCAGATTCTCGCAGTTGGCCAGGGTCAGCCGTCCGTTGACAACGGTTTCCTGACGGTCTTCGCCTCGCAGAACAATGGGATTATTCTCGACGCCCTTAATGGTTGAGAGTGTAATGTTTCCTTTGTATGCGCCTTTTTTCAGCAGAATGACCTGTCCGGGTTTGGCCGTTGCCACGGCTTTTTTCAGTTCTTCCAGGCTGGACACGTTGACCGTGTTTTTTTCGGTGGCCTTGACCACGGCCGGCAGTTTGCGTGTCCGGCCCTTGATTATCTGCTCGGCCTTGCCTTCAACCCCGTCCGGGTCTTTGGCGGTCAACCGGATTTCGTATTCCGTATCCGGCTCCAGGCCCCAGGCAATTCCTGCAAAGGGCTGGCAAAGCCTGGGCATGCCGTTTCGGTGGCGGAACAGCTCATGGCGCGGCAGCCACTCCTTTTCACCAACTTTCCGCACATCCATCAGAATGCGGCTGTTCCAGTTCTTATCGGCGTCCTTGGTGCCTACAATCACACTGATGGTGCGCGCCGTGGCACAGCCTCCGTCAAGCCGCGCCTCCCCGACCCGCAACTTGTCGGTATTTTGCGCGGATCCTGCAGCGGAAAAACAAAACACAAGCCCGAGAAGAACCAGCGCAAATTGAACATAGCGTGTTCCCATGACTGCCTCCCTTAAAAAAAGTTAGAATACAAACCGCCGTTATTGCGGCGAAAACACCGGTCGTCTCAAAAAACCGATGGATAAAGACATGGCATTAAAAATGGCTCCGCACTGACAGACTGCAATTTTCAGAAACTTCCGGAACATTGGGTGCATATAAAAGTATACAAAAAACCAGACGTTTTTCAATGAATTTTTATTTGACAGTCCTGCCATGGTGGATATGATGTCTATCAATATGAAAACTGTTCTTGTGATTTTTTCTTGTATGCTCACTGCGATTGTTTTGGCAGAAACGCCACCCGGAAAAGTAAGACTTCAACATTCTCTACCCGGAAAGTTGAAACCCATCAAGCTTGGCACCATTCAGGTTGGCGGCGAGATCGGCCGCCGCATCGACCTCACCATCAATAAGAACCTGTTCGCCCTCAACTACAGGAAGGACTTTCTTGACCCCTTTCGCAAGCCAATGTCTTGTCCTGCAAATCGCGAGGAGCGCAAAACGTATCATAAAACCGGGCGTATGCTGTTTAATGGTCTCGGTGAGACAATTGATGCGGCTGTGTATTTTGCCGCCTATAACGGGGACAAGCAAATTATTGATCTTAAAGATCGCCTGATCAGTGCCGCAATCGAGACTCAACGAGAGGACGGCTATATTGGCCAGTTCATCCAGGCAAAGCAGAATTTGCAATTATTCGAAGGGTTTGGGGCCGAGGATGCTGCATTTCTGTGCCTTGCTTTTGCAAATGATGCCCGCTTCTTTGGCAGCACAAAATCGCTTTCAGCAGCCAAGAAACTGATGGCCTGTTTCATGACAGCTTACCGGAACTATGGTCACGAAAAGGGCTATAATTACAGCGCGATCAGCTTTTGCGAAGCCGCACTTGTACTCTATCAACTTACGGGCGACAAGAAATATCTGGATATTTCACGTCACACGATCCTCGGACCGGAACGTACGTCCCAGGCTGCCTCGCTCCTGGAATGGGTCAATGACCCGCCCTTTGACCGCGGTTGGCATGACCTCAGGAAGAAAAATGAACCAGTGGGAAGCGCCAAAGCAAAAAAACGAGAAAAACGACTGATCTGGCATGTGTATCGGCATCTTGAACGGATGACGACGCAGGGCAAGCTCAATCGCATTGTACCTGATAAACGATATCTGCAAATGACGCGCCTGATCCGAGCCAGGCTCACGCAACCTGAAAAATCCGGGATGTCGATTACCGGTGGAATCGGCAGTCACGAAGGATGGTCAAACGATCAGGACTGGCACGGACATTCCGAAACCTGCGCTTCAACGTACAGTCTGAGTTTTTTTGAGGAAATCATGAACGCAGACGCTGATCTGGGCGATGGCGATCTGATGGAACGCGTCATTTTTAACGCGTTGTTTGCTGCACAGCATCCTGCCGGACGCAAACTTCGATATTTTACGCCATTCAGTGGAAAACGCGAATATTACAAAACGGATATTTTCTGCTGCCCGGGAAATTTCCGTCGCGGTATCTCCCGCCTTCCGCTCCAGGTGCTGTATCATTTTAAGGGTGGAATCGCTATCAATCTCTATACCCCTTGCCAGGCCACGTTATCGCTGCCTGGCGGCGCCAAGGTTACCTTCACTCAAAAAACCCGTTACCCGACTGACGGCAACATTACAATTATCATCTCACCGGAAAAACCTGTCCGATTTCCAGTTTATCTGCGGCTGCCACGCTGGTGCAATGCACCCGTGCTGAAAGTCAACGGCACACGTTTCAAAACCCCTGTAATCAACCGGGAATGGCGTGCCGGCGATACGATAACGGTATCACTGCCAATGGAATGGCGTTGGGTAAACGGTCGCGATAAACATGCCGGACGGTATGCCCTGATGCGCGGTCCCATTGTTTACTGTCTTTCGCGCGAACATAATAAACTACCCGACAGAATGACACTGAGAAATATCACGCTCGATCCGGCATCCATAACCGACCCCAAACCCGACAGGCGAGTCCGGCCCGATGGTCTTTGTTGCCATATAAAAGGATGGTCACCGGGCAACGCAAAGAAAAACAAGGCTCCAGACCTGAAAATGACACTTACCGAATTTCCTGACCCCTCTGGCGAAGAAGTGTATTTTCGCCTTTCACAGCCTGACCATGCCGTTGAAGACGAACTGTTTATCCAGCCATACCCTGGCTCAAAGTAAAGGCGGATTCAGCGCCAACGCCGTACTCAATACAGCTTGACTATCTCCCTGTTGCAGGATATACTCATGCTTCACAAAAATTCATTACAGGAGCTGATTATGTTTAAATGGACCGTACACCTTTTTTTTCTTTTTCTGGCAACAGGGGGAATTCTGGCGGATCCGGCGGAAAACACAAAAACAGACATTCAGTCCGCAAAGACTGGCAGCGGTCGACCGCTCAACGAGGAACTTGAAGTAATCCGCCGCTGGACCGCCCCCTGGAAACCCCTGACAGCTGGAAAGACTGAAACAGGTATAGCGAACAATCCCGCCACTCTGTTCAGCCGGAATCTGCCCTTTCGGTTCAATTACAATAACAGGGACTCCCGCACGTTTATTGGCACCTGGAAATTGCACAGCCAAATGGTTGATTCAGTCATTCGAGGTGGAAAGACTTACAGACATGTGTATACAGACAAAGAGACAGGTCTCCGGATTACATGGGACCTGACTGTATTTGAGAAGTATCCGGCGGTGGACTGGGTGCTCCGCTTTGAGAATACCGGAACAAAACCACTGCCTGTCCTGACAGATGTTCAGGCAGCGGACATCACCTTCGGTCCACTTCCAGCAGATTGCCCCCGGTTGCTGCACACCGCCAGAGGCGGAATCAAGGAACACGGTTATGCGCCCCGGATTGAAGACCTTTCAAAAACCCGTTCTGTGGAACGAAAACCGGTTGACGGACGGTCCAGTAATCCGCATCTCCCTTTCTTTAATCTGCAGTTCGGCAATAAAGGAGCCGTTGTGGCACTCGGCTGGTCCGGCCAGTGGAAGCTGAAAGTTTCAAACGCGGACAGCCATGTGCGTCTGGCTGGAGGATTGGAATTCTTCAGGTCCAGACTCAACCCCGGAGAAAGCATCCGAACGCCGCGTGTTTTGTTGGTCTACTGGGCCGGAGTGCGGCTGCACGGACAGAATCTCTTCCGCCGTGTGTTGCGCGATCATTACTGCCCCCTTCTGAACGGGAAACGCCCGCTGCCAATCGTCCAGTGCAATTCCTGGTTTCCGCTCGGCCATGGAGAAAAGACGACCGCTGATCTGCACATATCCTATATGCAGGCATTCAAAGGCTCCGGGATTGAACATCTGGTCATGGATGCCGGTTGGTACAGCGACCGAACAAACGGTTCTGTCTGGAGGATGTGGAACGGAACCTGGCATCCAAATAAGAAACGCTTTCCTCAGGGCCTCTCTCCGATTGCTGCAGCCGGAAAAGAGTCTTCAATCGGATTTGGCCTGTGGTTCGAACCAGAGCGTGTAGTGCAGGGAACCCGGCTGTTCAAGAATCATCCCAAGTGGATGCTCCATGCACCCCCTCGTCCGAAAAAAAGCAAATTCCGAGCCCACAATGATGCGGCATTGCTTAATCTTGGTATAACGGATGCGCAGGAATGGTTTGTAAAGACCGTGAGTACCTTTGCTGAAGAGACACCGCTCAGCTATTTCCGCCACGACTACAACCACTTTGATTCTCTGAAGGTCTGGAAACACGCGGATTCCAGAGACCGCACAGGCATCACGGAGACCCGATACGTTCTCGGCCTCTATCGCATTCTTGACCAGCTGCACAGAAACGTTCCCGCAATGGTCATGGAGGGATGCGCCAGCGGCGGACGCCGTATTGACCTGGAAACACTTCGCCGGAGTCATCTCTACTGGAAATGCGATGCGATTTACGCGAAACCGGAAATTCATCAATCGCAGCTCTGGGACGGTCTTCAATGGCTGCCTGGTGGATTTTTAAATACCCAGATCCTGCGGCTGGATCCGAATCCGTACTGGCTGCACAGCACAATGGGCGGGAGTTTATGCGTAGGGTGGAATCCCACGCATAGTAAGGCCATACCCGATCACGCTTATTTCAAAGATGCGTATGACCCAACGCTGGCGGCAAGGCAGGTTCTGTCCTTTAAAGCCGTGCGCCATCTCTTTGACGGGGACTACTTTCCGCTAACGCCGTATACAGAACGATCTGACAGGTGGATCGGCTGGCAGTTTCACCGGGAAGACCTGAATGAAGGAATGGCAGTTGTGTTTCGCCGTACAAAATGCAAAGAACCGACCCGAACGATTCGTCTCCACGGAACTCTGGGGGCAACGACATACAGGATCCGGACCGAAGGCGGGACAATTGAGCAGAAATCAGCAACCGGTGTTCAGTTTCAAAAGGGAGTGCAGGTAAAAATCAATACAGCTCCCGGCTCAATCCTGATCCATTACAAATCCTGAGTTCCCGCCAGGTGAATGGTTTATTCAATCTCCTGTTTTGCCATAAGCAGGTTGGTCAGGATTTTGCACTCCTTTCGTTGACGCCTGAATCAGGTATCTGTTTTCTGAAACCATGAAGAGAACGATGTGATCGATATTTTTTAAATAATGTCCTGAATTTTTTCTCAGTGGGGATAGTATAGTAGAGACGAAAGAAATACAGTGTTACGATTATGAAAGGTTTGAATGAATTCAGAAGATCTGCTTAGTACATATCTGGAAACCGGTTCAAAGACGGTTTTGTCGGAAATAATCAGCCGGTTTACACCCCTTGTGTATTCCATATGTCTGCGGCGGCTGTCCGATGCTCAGCTGGCTGAAGATGCTGCCCAGATTGTATGTATCATCTTTGTTCAAAAGGCATCCAGCCTCAAGAGAAATACGGTTTTATCGGGCTGGTTTTATCAGACCGCTCAGTTTACCTCTCTGAAGATTATTCGTGCTGAAAACCGGCGAAAAAACGTGAGGAAACAA
>CAZGEP010000041.1:0-30447 GCA_964524955.1 uncultured Planctomycetota bacterium
GTGGCGTCTCGGAGCGTTCGGGTTCGGGGTGCGGCATTCAGAAGCGAACAAACGGCTCTGTCCAGGGCTGCACAGTCGGAAACCGCGTCTGAGGCAAAGCCAAGATTCTTGCGCGCAGCCAGTACAGCAATGCCGTGTTTACCGATGGGGCCGCTCACGATCACTGCGTCTCCGGTAGCCGCATTTGCTGCTGAAATAGTGATGTCATCTCTGACAAAACCAATTCCGGACGTATTCATGAAAATCTGGTCTGCCTTGCCGCGTTCCACTACCTTGGTGTCGCCGCAGACCAGCTGTACATTCGACGCTTTGCAGACCGATGTGAACGAAGTGAGCATTCGAGCCAGAATATCGGTTTCCAGTCCTTCTTCGATAATCAGGCCCAGCGAGATGAAGCGGGGGACCGCGCCCATCATGGCCAGGTCATTGATCGTACCGCACGCAGCCAGCTTGCCGATATCACCGCCATTGAATTCCAGGGGAGTTACCGTAAACGAATCCGTGGTAAAGACCAGCCTTCCTTCTTGCGGTGAAAGAACCGCGGCATCTTCAAGGGGATTGCTTTCGTCCACATCCAGCGCAGGAAGGATGTGTTTGTTTAGAAACACGGAAAGTCCTTTTCCGCTGCCGTTTGCGAGTTTGATTTTGTCTGTCATGACCGGTGCATTCCATATTTAAAGTACGCAGCGCACGATCCCTCGGAAGAAACCATGCAGGGCCCGACCGGATGTTCCGGGACGCACGCCTTGGCAAAGAGCGGGCAGTCTGAGGGGCGGATCTTGCCGCGCAGCACATCACCGCAGGAGCATCCGTCCGGCATACGAGTTTCGCCAATGGTCAGCCCGTATCGTTTGGCCGCGTTATAGTACGCGTAATTGCTTTTCAGACACATACCGCTTGCCGGAAGAGATCCTATTCCTCTCCATACCGAATCGCAGGGCTCAAAGACCTTTCGGATGATGTCAACCGCAACGGGATTCCCGTCATCCTTGACTGCCCTGGGATACATGTTTGCAATTTCCGTTTTGCCCGAAACCGTCATCTCAACCACGCGCAGAATTCCCAGCAGGATGTCCACGGTTTCAAACCCGGTCACTGCACCGGGAATTCCCTGATGGGCCAGAAAGGTGTACGGTTTGGTTCCGATAATCGCGCTCACGTGCCCGGGCAGCAGAAACCCGGACAGGGCCAGCTCCGGGTCATCGGCCAGTACGTGAAGCGCGGGCGGCACCACACGATGGCTGACAAAGAAACTCAGGTTTTTCAATCCCTTGCCTTGTGCCTGAAGCACGGCCACAGATGTTCCGGGTATGGTGGTCTCAAATCCCACAGCCAGAAACATGAATTCCTGGTCCGGATTTTGTTCGGCCAGATTCACGGCATGCGCCGCAGAGGTGACGACCCGAACATCAGCCCCCTCGGTTGAAACCGCTTCCAGAGAGGTGCTGTTTCCGGGCACACGGATCATGTCTCCATAGGTAAGAACCGTAACCCCGCAGTCCCGTGCCGAACAGGCGGCCTGGTCAATATAATCGGCGGGTGTCACGCAGACCGGACATCCGGGCCCGGAGATCAGCGTAAGATTCTCAGGCAACACATGGCGGAGTCCGGACCGGCCGATTTCAACGGTATGTGTACCGCAGACCTCCATGATTGTAACAGGAGGAGCGTCTGCCATAAGGGCTGAGATGTTCCGGAGAATTTTTTTGGATGTTTCCGTGCTGCTGAAATCAGGAAGGCTCATTGCCGGCTCAGTTCTTCTTCCATCTTATTGATCAGGGCCAGGGTTTCCATGGCCTGTTCTTCATCATAAATCTGAATGCCGAAACCCGCATGCATGATAATATAATCCCCGACCCTGGTGTCCGGAAGCAACGTGATATCTGCTTCGATAAGGTTGCCCTGAAGATCGACCTGGGCCTTGTTGTCTTTAATCGAAATAACTCTTGCTGGTACAGCCAGACACATAATATCCATTCCTTGAAAAGGTATTGTTTCTACTCATTATAATCGGTTATGCGGAATTTTCAATTATTCTTTGGAAGAACGGCAGTTGATGGCCAATCGTCTATGGTCGTTAACTGCCGTTAATGGTTGATCGTTGACAGCATCTGTCATTACCCGGTGCCAGTCCTGGCAATCCAGAATAAAAAAACAACACCCCTTGGAGGGACGCGCTCCAACGCGTCTGCTGTCTATCGAAAAGAGGTTAAAATAATTGGGAATGCAAAAGCCGCAAGCGACGCAGGGGGAAAGGAGGGAATGTTCGAATTCATCCTGATTTTGCCTTGACAGACAACCAATTTGGGATAGACTGTATGCGATATGAAAATTCAACTTCTTATGGATTATAGGAGAAATTATGAATACAGCAGGTAAGTTTCCTTTCCGTTTTATCCTGATTTTACTGGTTTTAATGTCTTTGTCAGCGGTCCTTTCCGCAGATACTGTGACTTTAAAAAATGGCAATCGTCTTACAGGCAGAATCGTGAAGGAAAATGACAGCGAGATTGTGATTGAACGGAAATCCGGAAAAATGGTTCTGCCCAGAACAATGATAAAAAAAATAATCAAAGCTCCGCCTCCAGGTTTGAAAGAAAAAGAAGAAATTGAAGTAACTGACAAACAGGGTGTAAAAAAAACGGCTGCCAAAAAAACACAGCCAGGATTAGTGGGTATGTCGGATCAGGTGGGCCTTCACGTTGCAGAAATGAAGGATTTCTCTTTGAAAATTCCTTCCAGTTTTAAAGCCATTAAACCGGTTAAACAAGCGCATGCTGATTTGCATATATTCATGGGTAAATTGCGTAAGGACGGGACTCAACCAACGATTTTTGTCAATGAAATTGACATCAGCAAGCTGTCTAAAAAGCGTCAAGATAGAATTCCTGCAAATCCAGTTAAAAATTTTGATGCGTATTTGGGTACATTAAGCAGAAAGTATAATAATTTTGTTAAATCTCAAGTTCAGGAAATAAAAATTGACGGGAAGGTCTTTGCCGCTGCTGTATGGAGCGGTGATATTCGTTTAAAGGAAAAAGAATTTAACATTAAGGGAAAAATATATATTTGTCGTGATGACAATATGGTTTACCAGCTGAATTATATGGATACTGAAAAATATGTGGTTGATAAGGCCTTGAACGCAATTGAGATGGTTTTTAAAACAGTGAAATTTAATAAACAATAGGCCTGTCTGGTATTTTGTGGATGAGAAATGAAATACTCATACATTGACAGTGATACGCATTTGCGTGATCTTCGTGGAGTCTTTTCGAAGAACAATACAAAGACTGTCTGCATGGATTTTGAAGGCGAATTCAATCTCCATTGTTACGGAGAGAAGCTTTGCCTTATTCAGGTGTATGATGGTCAGTCCTTTTATGTGATCGACCCTTTTCCTATTTGTACGTCCGAACTGAAGAAAACGCTGGAAAGCGATGTTGTCAAGCTGTTTTACAGCGCAGGATCGGACAGGAAATTAGTATTCAGGCAATATGGTATCCGAATTAAGGCGCTGTTCGATATCGCAGATCTGGTTGATGTGATTGGTCTGGAGCATAAAGGCCTGGGGGATGTTATCGAAGAAATATTATCCATCCGGATTGAGAAAAAAAGAAAATATCAAAGGTATAACTGGACTCGCAGACCCATTGCCGAAGATGCGATCCAATATGCACTGTCTGATGTGAAATATCTGTTCGATCTCCAGGAAGCATTACTGAAAATCATTAAAGAAGCGGATCTGCCGGATTTATTAGTAACCAGACTTGCGAAAACAGAATTCGATTATGAAAAAAAGACAGTTCCAAGAGTAAAAAAGAAATCAAGGTATAAGCGATACACCCAGGAGAGAAAAGCGATGTTTGATATGATTTTCAGGGTGCGCGAGAAATTTGCAAAAGAAATCGACAAACCGCCCAATTCTGTAATCCCAAATGAACAGCTTTTCCATCTTGCTGAAAAGAAAAGCGATATTGCAGACATATGCTTTGGCAAACCTGTACCCATAGAGGTCAGAAAGAGAATAGTAAAAGAAATTTCTGAACTGCTGGCTGATGGACCAATGTAAGGGGAAGCGATCAGAAGACAGACTGTCAATTTTGTTGATTCGCCCCTGAATCAACGTCAGGTGTTTCTATTTCACCTTCATTAATGAGTTTGCGTCCATCAAGACACTTTATACAGCAGTCATTAATCTGGAATCCACCTTCAGATATAATTTTATTAAGCATGTTATATTTTGTTTTTCCCACGCTGTTGCTGATATTAAATGTTCGATCAGACTTACTCATCACTGCTTTTTCGTCGGTATCTTTCCATCCAGGGCGTTGCGGCAGAGTTCTTTGACTTCGTCGTTAAAGTCTCCTCGCAGGATCCAGTGCAGGTAGCTCTGGTCGTTCTGGGCCAGCCAGCGGAGCATCTGTCCCTTGTTTTTGCCGAAGTTGCAGCAGGGTTCATTGTTCTTCCATTTGAAGCGTCGGTCTCTGTCCACAAACCGGGGGTCTTTCTGCATGCAGTATTCGTGGAGGCTCTCAACGCTGCTGTTGATGTCTTCGTAGCGTTCGATTTGTTCCATGAGGATTTCAGCCGTGGCTGTGATGTCTGCTTCGGCGGAGTGGGCGTTTTCCAGGTCTTTGCCGCAGTAGAAGCGATAAGCGCTGGAAAGGTCTCTTCGTTCGTGTTTGGCAAAGATAATGTGGGGATCAATGATTCGTCGGTTTGTCATGTCCAGATCCGTGCCTGCACGTCGGAGTTCGGCCTGGAGCATGGGGATATCGAACCGGATCAGGTTGTAGCCGCCAAGATCGGCATTGTCGAGGATTTCAAGGAATAGATCCTTGAGTTCACTGAACGAGGGTTTGTCTTTGACATCGTCATCGGTGATGCCGTGGATTTCAGTTGTCTCCGGTGGAATGGCAATACCGGGATTGATTCGGAATGTCTGCAAATCCTTCCGGTTACCGGGATACAGTTTCAGGAAGGCAATTTCCACAATTCGGTCAATGTTGGTATCGGTGCCGGTGGATTCAATATCAAAGAAGACCACTGGCCGCTGGAGTTGTAGATTGTTTTTCATATAATCAGGAGTCCGGGAATAGTATTTGTGTGGCGTTGAATACCGGCCCGTCTTTGCAGGCCTTCAGGTATGTTCCATCGGTTGAATGGACCGCGCATCCGCAGCAGACGCCGTATCCGCAGCCCATCATGGTTTCAAGGGATATCTGGCAGTCGATACCGGCATTGAGGCAGACAGCAGTGACTGCCTTCATCATGGGTTCGGGACCGCAGGTAAAGACCTGCGTTCCCTGTGTGCTGGTGCAGGAATCGATTTCCTGCCGGAGACCTTCGGTGACCAGTCCTTTGTTGTGTGTGGAGCCGTCATCGGTCCAGATGCTGGTTCGGTTGAAATAAGGAGTGAAGAATTCTTCGGAGATGCATTCGGTTCCGGTGGCAGCCCCGTAGCAGAGCAGGGTGTCACAGGAAAGGGTTTTGGCCAGGAATATCAGGGGGGCAATTCCGCATCCTCCGGCAATCATCACGGCCCAGGTGGTATCTTCTGAAACCGTAAAACCCCGGCCAAACGGACCGAGAAATCCCAGGGTATCGGAACGGGTTTTTTTTGAGAGAAGGGTTGTTCCGGTTCCCCGGACTTTAACCAGAATGGTCATCTTGCCCGGTTCCGCGGTACAGATGCTGAAGGGTCTGTTCAGCATAGGCGTGGCGGTCTCGGAGGTGCGGATCATGACAAAGGAGCCGGGTTCGGGAAGCGTTTCTGAGTGAGGAACGCTCAACTCCAGCAGAAAGAGGTCAGAGGCCAGTCGGTCGTTTTGAAGTACGGTTGCGGTTTTCATTGTTATAAAAAAACCCGGAAGAAAAATCCGGGTTTTTTTTATGTGTTTTGTTAAATCGATCTGATTAGTTGCCCGCTATATTGATAAGGGATATTTCCACGCGCCGGTTTTGGCTCTTTCCCTTGGCGGTCTTGTTGGTTGCCATGGGTCTGTGAGAACTGAATGCGGCAATGGACATCTTGTTTCCGGGAACATCCTGTTTTTCCAGGAACTCAACGACTCGTGTGGCACGTGCGGAAGACAGGTACCAGTTGGAACTCCATTTGGATTTCGAAATCGGATCGGCATCGGTGTGTCCGCGAACAACAATATGTTCTTTCTTTTTCTTCAGGATGTCTGCAATTTTAGCCAGTACGCCAGCACCTTTTTTTCCGATGGTGGCTTTACCTGGTGCAAAGAGAATGTCTTTTACAAGAATGTCTCCCCTCTCGTTAATGACAGCATCGGCTGTGCTGATTCCTTTTATGGAGAAGTCTTTTCTCATCGCTGCGATTTTGGCTTCCATCCGCTGTTTGTATTTATCGACTTCAGCGCCCTTGTCTTTTTCTGCTGCCAGTTTGAGTGACAGGATATTCTTCTCTCTCTTTAGCGTGTCGTTATTTTCAGCCAGCCATTTGTTTTCTTCTTTGTATTCATTGACCAGACGTTTGAGTCGGCTGTTTTCTTTCTTGACATTCGACCCGGCTCCCTGACATCCATTAAGTATGGCCAGTGAAACGAGAGCACAAACAACAAGACTTGTTTTCGAAACAAAATTCATTTACCTTATCTCCTTATCTTTTTATTTCCGGTTGAAAGTTCTCCCAGAACCATTCCACGGTAGATTCCAGGTATTCTGGAACATATCTTCCTGTTTCGTTGTTACTCTTTATATCCGGTACAATAACCGTAACCACGCCGAAGATCAAAATGATCAGAATGAAAATAAGCAGACCGGTCCATACCGGACTGACTTTTCTGGCGGCTGCAGCAAACTCAGCGCTTCTGCGGCTGTAGCGCCTGCTTTGGGGTACATTATCATCCTCTTCATCTTCATATTCGTCTTCGTCGTCGTATTCATCTTCATCTTCTTCGCCTTCCACGGGTTCGGTGGAAAGCCCCTCTTCGCTGTCTTCATCAATGTCGGCCTGAACCGTAAGTTCACCGGTACTGACGGCTTCTTCCTCAATGGTAACCTCTGAGGTTGAAAAACCACCGCTTTGGGTGTCGCTGTCGTCCATCTGAACGGTGAGGTCTTCGGTGCCGGTGCCGATGCCTGCTTCTTCATCATCAAGCTTGAGGGCTTCATCGGGAATTTCAATGGTTGGAGAAGTCTGGTAGGATGCAGCGTCTGAATCTTCCGTCTCAATAGGGGCTTCGCCCATGACAGTCTGTTCGGTTTCATCGGCCGCGATTTCATCCGGCAACTCAATGGTAAAGCTCTCTTCTTCAGAATCCGCGTCATCCTCAAGGCTTAAGGATCCGCCAGCCAGAGCCGGAGCCTCGGGTGCGTCTCCAACAACCTGAAGGTCTTCCATGTCTTTTCCCTGCTGCATCGCCTCAATGTCTTCTTCTCTGAATTTCATTTGACCGTGAGAGCGAAAGGCTCTGATCTTGCCTTCAGTGATCAGATTCTGAAGGCTGTCTTCATCCAGGTTCAAAAGTTTCAGCGCTTCTTCAAAGTCAATATATTTACTTGCCATAGTCAGAAACCTTTCCGGAATAAAATGCCGCAGAAAGCGTGATTATCGACTCCCACCTTTTTTATTCAAACCATCTACGATATCTTTTCGAGTGTATCCGTACGCAAACTTGGAAACCAATTCTGTAGGAATCTGGAGATCCGCATCGTATTTTCTTGCGCCAAGGAGACGAATGCCACCTTTGGGACCGTTGCCCTTGTAGTCATAACAGCAGATTAGCTGTTTTTCGGTATTGATCATGAAGAAGATGTCAGAATTATCAGCTCCACTGATAAGCAGGGTTTCCCGATTCGCTGCCTGAGCAGACGCTGTTTTGGGGAAGCCTGATTTGTCGACCAGTACAGCCAATAAAAGGATAATAACTACAAACAAAAGAATATTTGTTGCTCTCTCCATGACTCATTCTCCCTCTATTAAAGAATTTAGGAATTATGTTAATGCAATTGTAGCGAGTTACAGCGATTATGTCAAATATTTTATCAAATTTTACAGGCTTTTACATGACGATGGAAAATCACCTTGAATCGAACATGGAAACGGATACAATCGTGATTATTTTACATTTGGATAGAATCGTGCATTCGAAGAGTCTGTAAACCATGATTTCTGGAGCTTGTGGATGACAGAGCGAGAATTATTCAATCGTATTATGAATTATGACTCCGTAGACCGGGTGCCTGTTATACACTGGACCTGCTGGCCGGAGACAAGAAAACGCTGGGCAGCCGAAGGGTTGCCGGAGGATGCGGACCAGCATGCCTATTTCAATGCCAGACCCTGGTCAGCCAGAATCGGTGTTCATCTGGGTCTTTTTCCTGCTTTTGAAGAGGAGGTGCTGGAAGAGACGGATGAATACCGGATTTTTCGGGATGGAACCGGTGTGGTCTGCCAGGACTGGAAACACAAAAGCTGTATTCCTCATTTCATTGATTACACACTCAAAGATGCTTCCGGATGGGATGAATACAAGAAACGCCTGCAGCCGGATCCGGGACGGATTCCCGATGACCTGGATGAGCGCATTGAACGGGCGGAAAAATCCGGTCAGCCTGTTTCCGTCCAGACCGCTTCCATGATGGGGTGGATCCGCAACTGGATGGGGGTGGAGAACATGACGTTTCTGATCTTTGACAGCCCGGACGTCTATGCGGACATGGTTATGACGCTCGCGGATCTCACCTGCTGGTGGCTGGACATTGTTCTGCCCAAATCAAAACCGGATATTGGTTTTGGATGGGAGGATATCTGCGGCAAGAGCGGTCCGCTGGTCAGCCCTGATGCCTTTGAGAAATACGTAGCACCGGGATACCGGAAGATTGCGTCCAAACTTCGCGATTACGGTATTGAACTTTATGGACTGGATACGGACGGAGATATTTCCGCCCTGGCCGGACACTGGCTGGATGCGGGTGTGAATGTCCAGTTTCCGATTGAAATCGGCACCTGGATGGCCGATCCCATGGAGTACCGAAAGAAATACGGCAGGGATCTGCGCATTATCGGTGGTGTGGACAAACGCGAGCTGGCCAAGGGACGCGAGGCAATTGACCGGGAGATTGAGCGCCGGGTACCCCTGATGAAGGACGGCGGTTTTATTCCCATGCCCGACCACTTGATTCCGCCGGATGTTCCGCTGGATGATTACACGTATTATCTGGACTGCATGCGCAAGCTGCGCTTTTAATCACAGGAGATAAACCATGTCGGAAAAACGTATACGTTTTGGAATTATCGGACTCGGCCTGATGGGCAGAGAATTCGGCAGTGCTGCAGCGCGCTGGTGCAATATCACAGCGCCCGGGCTTGCCTGGCCTGAGATTACGGGAATCTGTGATATGAACAGGGATCTCTATCCGTGGTTTACAGAGAATTTTCCATCTGTGTCTGTGGTTACGGATGACTACAGGGAACTGATTGAATCCGATCAGATTGATGCTGTATATTGTGCAGTTCCCCATAATCTTCATCAGCAGATGTATATTGATATTATCCAGGCCGGCAAGCATTTGATGGGGGAAAAACCGTTCGGCATCGACCAGGCAGCCAATGAAGCCATCTTGGATGTGATTCGCGCGAATCCGGATGTCTTTGTCCGGTGCTCCAGTGAATTCCCGTTCTTCCCAGGGGCTCAACGTCTGATCCGGTGGCTGAACGAAAAGAAATACGGACGGATTATGGAGGTCCGGGCCGGATTCCATCATTCCAGTGACATGGATCTGACCAAGGTCATCAACTGGAAGCGCATGATTGACATCAACGGCGAATACGGATGCATGGGGGACCTGGGCATGCATACCCAGCATATCCCTCTGCGCATGGGCTGGGTTCCTCAGAGTGTATTTGCGGATCTGCAGAATATTGCTGAAGAGCGGCCTGGAAAAGACGGGAAACCCTTTCCCTGCGAGACCTGGGACAATGCCGTAATTACCTGTCGCTGTACGGATTCAGACAACGGCAAGCCTTTTTCCATGACCCTGGAAACCAAGCGGATGGCACCGGGGCAGACCAATACCTGGTTTATTGAAGTGTACGGGACCGACGGATCTGCTAAATTCTCTACCCATGATCCCAAGGCATTCCGGTATTCAGAAACCCTTGGCAAGGAGCAACCCTGGTCCCGCATCGATGTGGGCATGTCCACGGTTTTCCCCGTGGTCACGGGCGGCATCTTCGAATTTGGTTTTGCAGATGCGATTCAGCAGATGTTTGCCGCTTTTCTTCAGGAACTCTCCGGGACCGAATGCAGCGGAGCATTCGGATGTGTGACGCCGGAAGAGACTGCGGTCAGCCATAAGATCCTTAACGCGGCACTGACCTCATTTAAAGAAGCCCGACGAGTCGATCTCTAACGGTTTTATTTTTTTTGCAGGAGAAAATCCATGCGCTTGTTCAATCAGGAATACTCCCGGCGGGAAATTGAAGCCCGGCTTCCCCGGCTTGAAGCACTGGGTGGCGTTCGGCGTTTCAGTTGCAGCGAAGGGCTGGAAAAAAACACCCAGCTGATTCAGGTCCGGACCGGTGCCGGGCTCTCGTATTATGTAAACGCGGACCGGGCCCTGGATATTTCTCTGGCGGAGTACAAGGGCGTTCCACTCAGCTGGCATGCACCGTCCGGAGACGTTCACCCGGCCTGGTACAACCCATCAGGAATCGAGTGGCTTCGGACCGCGGCTGGCGGACTGCTGATGACCTGCGGTCTGACGCAAGTCGGCGCTCCCTGTACGGACAACGGCGAAGAGCTGGGCGTTCACGGACGAATCCACCATCTGCCGGCGCGCCATGTCTGTGCCCGGGGGGAGTGGGACGGGGATGAATACTGTATGGACGTGAGCGGAACTGTCGAACAGATGCGCATTTTTGGAGAGAATTTTAGACTCTGCCGTTCGATCTCAAGCCGAATGGGCGAAAACGTGATCCTGCTCAACGACCGGGTTGAGAATATCGGATTTGAGAGCTCACCACTGTTGATTCTCTATCATTTCAATTTTGGATTTCCACTCATGTCGGAGAAGACTATTGTGGATTTTCCCTGCTCTGCCGGGATTACCCCCAGGGAACCGGGCCTCCCAATGGCAGGCATTGGCGAGTGGCAGGCACCGGAAGCGGGATACGCAGAACGGGTCTATTACCATCAAACAGATACAGCAAAGACCGAAGAAGGTATGGCATCGGTTGTAATAAAGAATCCGGATTTTGCGGATACCGGCAGTGGTGTCTCGGTTTGTCTGAAATGGAAGACAGACAACCTGCCCAACCTGGTTCAGTGGAAGATGCCGGGATCCGGTGTTTACGCACTGGGCATTGAGCCGGCCAACTGCCGCGTAGGCGGACGGGCTTCGGAGCGGGATGCTGGAACGATGACCATGATTGAACCGGGACAGACGATTTTGTATCACCTTGAACTTGAGATTGCTGGAGGCTGAAGGGATGGAGACGCAGTATGGATCAATACTGGATGGAGTGGAGAGTCGTCGCGGAAGTCGAAGCGCTGCTCAAGGAAGCAGAGACCTGGGTATGAGTTTATATAGGAATATGTAAAAAGGGAGGAAGATCATGACTGCAGAAGGAAATCAGAAACACGAGACAACTTATCGGATTATATCTGAACAGGCTCAGGATTGTATTTTCTGTAAAGATACGGATTTGAAATACACCTATGTCAATCCGGCCATGCTTCGGCTGCTCGGGTGTGAGGAAGCGGATCTTCTCGGCAAGACATCGACGGAAGTATTCGGCAGCGAGAATGCGGAGATCATTCAGGGCGTGGATGCACCGGTACTGCAGGGAAAGACCGTTGATGAGGTCAGGGATCTTGTTATTGACGGACAGCCCTATTCCTTTCACACGGTTCAGGTTCCGATAGAGGATGACCAGGGAACCGTTACCGGCATCTGCGGTATTGTCCGGGACGTGACCGAGCGCAAACAGCTGGATGATATTCTTCATCTGCAGCGCGATCTCAGCCTGGCCTTCAGCCGGGTCGTTGGCCTGGATGATATGCTCAACTGCCTGCTGGACCATTTGCTCAAGATCGAATGCATTGACGGTGGTGGTGTCTATCTGCGAAACCGAACAACCGGTACCTTTTATCTGGCGGTTCATCAAGGGCTTTCCGAAGCCTTTGTCCGTGTTGCATCGCATTATGAAGCGGATCAAGTGCAGGCTGAAATCATATTAAGAGGGCAGCCCCTCTTCACGCATTATTCACAACTGAATATTCCGCTTGATGATATACGCGAAGGAGAGAACCTTAGAGCCATTGCCGTCTTTCCGCTGACTCATGAAAATACAGTGATTGGTTGTTTGAATGTGACATCCCGAGCGTTTGACGAATTCCCGTCCTATTCGCAAAACGCGATTCAGATGGTTTCCGGGATGACTGGCGGGGCTATTGTTCGTGCCCAGACACATGAGGCACTGATCGAGAGTGAAGAGCTGCTGCGCCACTCTGAGAAGATGCGGGCCATTGGTCAGCTGGCCGGTGGAATCGCGCATGACTTTAACAATCAGCTGACGGGTATTGTTGGATTTGCAGACCTGCTCCGGGAAGAACTCTCTGCCAATGTTGAACTTGCTCATTACGCAGACAATATTCTGATCTCTGCCAGACGGGCATCTGACCTTACCGCAAAACTTCTGGCCTTTGCCCGAAAGGGAAAGTACCTGTCTGTGCCCGTTGACCTTCACCGGATTATCAATGAAGTAACCGGTATTCTGCAGCATACTGTTGACAAGAAGATTGAGATCCGCCAGCATCTCGATGCGCAGCTGCCTGTGACCAAAGGGGATCCCACTCAGATACAGAATGCAATTATGAATCTGGCCCTGAATGCCCGTGATGCCATGCCCAGCGGCGGAGAGTTGATCTTTTCCACATCCATCAAAAGCCCTGGTGTTGATTTCTGCAGTCGAAGTGTCTTTAAGATCTCGCCGGGCCACTATGTCCGGATCTCCATTGCCGACAGCGGCGTGGGCATGGATGAGGATACTCAGTCGCAGATGTTTGAGCCCTTCTTTACCACCAAGGAGAAAAAGGGTGGAACCGGCATGGGGCTGGCATCGGTATACGGAACCCTGCGCAATCACAGCGGTGCCGTAGAAGTGAAGAGTCTTCCCGGACAGGGAACTGTTGTGAACGTATATCTGCCGCAGTTTTTGGAAGAGACCGACGATCCGGAACCGGAAAAATCTGTTTCAGCAGACGATGTGTCCGGCGGATGTATTCTGCTGGTCGATGACGAGGGGTTTGTTATTGATACTGCCCGGCGCATGCTCGAAGTCTCCGGGTTTACGGTTCAGGTCTGCAGGGACGGTGATCAGGCTGTGCAATGGTATCGGGATCACTGGCAGGAAATTGACCTGGTGCTGCTCGATATGGTTATGCCCAAAATGGGGGGCAGTGAAGCGTTTATGGAAATGAAAAAAATCAATCCCGATGTTCGGGTCCTGCTGAGTTCCGGATACAGTATGGAAGGAGAGGCTCGTGGAATTATGGACGCAGGCTGCGACGGTTTTATCCAGAAACCGTACCGTCGTGCCGAACTCGCGGGAAAGATCTCAGAGATCTTAAGCTGAGAACCATTTTACGGAAAGGGTTATACGATGAGTACGGGAATCTTATTAGCGATTTTCGCTGTTGCGGTTCTGATCGTTCTGGTCTGCATCTTTGGAGGCAGCGATACCGATGCCCCGGATGAACAGACTCGCCTGTCAAATGATTCCGGAGAGACATCAGCACCGCAGGGGCAACGCAAACCCGTACAAGTGGCTGAGGAAAAAAAGCAGAATCTATTTCATCCCAGGACGTTTTCTCAGCTTAGCGACGAAGAAAAAAAAGACGTGCTGGTTCAGTTTGCCAGCCTGCCTGCGCTTCCCAGTGCAGGGCACCAGCTGATCGCGGAAATGCGGGATCAGAACTCCAGTGCCGACTCTGTGGCATCCATTGCCGAGCATGATCCGGCACTGGTCAGTGAGATTCTGCGAATTGCCAATTCCGCGTATTATGCCCAGTCCAACAAAGTGACCAATGTCAAGAAAGCCGTCGTGATCATGGGATTCCGCACGATCCAGGACCTGATCTTTCAGAAGAATCTCTTTTCCATGTTCAAGGAAAGCGACAACAATGCGTATAATCAAAAAGATCTCTGGACCCATTCGCTGGTCACGTCTTTTCTGGCCGGTCGGCTGGCCCGGGGCGTTCAGTCCAGTTGTTCAGAATATATTACCACTGCGGCCCTGCTTCATGATATTGGCAAGTTTGCTGTTGAAGCGGCCTTTCCTGTAGAGACCAAGCGTCTCTTTGCCATGGCCATTCAGGATCCGGATTCGGATATGCTTCAGCGGGAAGAGGATATTTTCGGTTATAATCACGCCCTGTACGGCGGCGTGCTGGCCAAAGCCTGGAAACTGCCTGAGGAAATACAGCTGACCATTGAACACCACCATCACCCGGTCTACCTGGCCTTGAATAAGATCCCGGAAGACGTTCGTGAGGCCGTGACCATTGTCTACTTTGCCAACCAGATATCCAAACATATCGGAGAACCCGGGAATAATATTCATATCGATACCGTCAGTGCTGAGTATTTCCAGGTCCTGCGCAGGGAGCCTCCCCTGGAAAACATGATCGACGAACAAATGACAGAAATAATCCTTGAAGAAACCCGATCATTTGTGAATAAGTTTATGGGATGATCGTAAACGCAGCAGCGTTTCCTTTTTTGCCGAACAGAATGAGTGTGCTGTCGATGGCCTGGCCTGTAACCGGAATATCGTCTTTGAGTTCAATCTTGCAGAGGATTTGACCTGTGGGGATTGATACGGTAAAACATTGATTGTCTTTGGTCAGGATGCAGGCAAATGTTTTCGTGCCGGTGAGTATTTTTTCTGCATTGAGTGATTCCGGCAGTTTAACCACTGTACGGCTTAGACCGGGCACGGACGTCAGTGTCACGATGTTGTTCTGCAGCGAGAAAATGCCGCAGGCGCTTTTTATGCGGGGCTCAGCCACGTCGGTCTTTTTTATTTCCCGTCCGGTTTTTCCCACCAGGCTGATTGAGGTCTTTGTCAGCCAGTAGAGTTTGTCACCTGCTGAAAACAGAGTTCCTTCAGTTCCTGGCCGGCAGAATGGCGGTTATTCAGGGACGGTACATAAAACGAATGACCGAACCGCAAAGACCGGCCCTGCGTATGCCAGAAAGCGGATTCTGAAATCAGGTGTTTCTTCCCGTGTTCGTCAATAAAGGATGTAGCGGACCGGTTGATGGTGTTGGTCCAGCGAACAGAACCCTTTTCCAGGTCTATGCACTTGATATCGATGCCAAAGGATGCCAGTGCGTATTTCAGATTGTGAATCACTGGAAAGGTTGTGATCGTACCGATCGGTTTTTCCCATACAGGTTTTTTTACCAGCCGTGCATTGTATTCAGCACTGGTGCAGGTTGCCAGGTTCAGTGTTTTTTTCCAAAGCCGGAATCCATCTTTTGTAACCGTGATGATTGTTTTTTCCGGTGTAAGCTGTGCTTTTGCGGGCGTTAGACCCACACGTTTTCCGTTAACGGAAACTGCTGCTCCGGCCGGAACAGAAGATACGAGTATTATCGGAACCGCTTTGTCCGCAACACTGCTGGCAGGATATTTTATCTGGATTTCCCTGGCCAGCGAAAAGGCCTGCTGGACGCTGCCGGCCTTTTCTGCCTTCAGGTACGACTGGTAAAGGGTTTGCGCTTTCTTTCGGGCGGAAACCAGCATTTCTTTTTTCATGTATTTGGAAGCATTCGTTATGCAGGCCTCCAGCTGCTGTTCAACAGACTGTATGGCTTTATTGAGATTGTCGACTGCCGCTTCTGTGCTGTAGCCAGATTTGAGGATCCGGTTTCTGGCTTCCAGGTATTTCTTTGCCTGGATCAGAAGTTTGATTTCCTCGACAAATTGATTGATTTTTTTCTTTTCCGATATCTGTGTCTGTTTGTCCAGAAGTTTCTTTACCTGTTCATGAACGGCCGTGATTTTATTCGCCGGAACAATGCCTTCATATTCCCTGTTAACGGTATCCAGGAGTGAATTCACGTTCTCAGCGTCCCCTTTTCCGGCCAGAGATTTGAGTTTGCTCACAATGGCCCGAAACCGGTTTTGAACGTTTTTGGAAAGCACTGCAATCCGATTCTGAAGCTCCTGTGCGTCCGTTTCTTTTACGCAGGAGAGCTTTTTCATATAGAAACGAAGCGCTTCCGCTGGATTCTGCTTTTCCAGAGATTTTCCCGTGGAAAGAATCGAGGCCGCTGAATTGTCCTCAGGCTGAATCGCGATCGTGTGTATCACGAAACCAATAATGGAGAGAATCAGAAGGGCGGCTAAACCAAGGAGTTTTTTCCGGGTATTTGCTTTTTGTCTGGCTTTGGCCTGCCGGATGTGATCGGTTTGTATCTGCATTCGGATAAGATGCGGATTCAGGAATTCCAGGTTTGAACGCAGGAGAATCTCGTCCAGCTCCTTTTGCAGTTTTTCTTTTTCTTCTGTGCTGATGTGACTGGAATTCCTCAGGTATGCGATCTTTTTGATCCGTTCCAGGGTGTTGTTCTTTGCGGACCGGAGCGTTTCGATGTCTTTGCGTATTTCATCCGGTGTTGCTTCCCGGATCAGGTCTTTTTGCAGGGCATCGGTGATCGCGGTGACCGCATTGATTTTCGGCAGATGGCTTTGGTCGATCAGGTCCAGCAAATTGCGGTTTCCGTCCACCAGATCCAGAATTACCTGTATGTCCTGGGTTTCTGCCGTATTGCCCGTTTTTTTGAAAATGACCATCGGGGAATCAATGACCCGGGTAAGGCGTTTCCACTCATCAGACTGCCGTGCCCCTTCCATGAGCAGGTGAGTGATGTTGAATGTAAGGTGGCCGAAGAGCTCCTGGTATATAAAGAAATCAGGTACATTCTCCGTATGTTCAAAGATAAATTCACCGCTCTGAAGCCGGAACAGATCAAATATTTCTTCCTGAACAAATGAATAAAATACACGGTTGAGTTCTTCTGTGCTTATTACTCCGGCTGCGACTGCTTTTTCCGGAAACTGATCCGCCGGGATGTTCGTAAGTTCGGCGTCTTCGAGTTTGTTCCGGGGGGTTGTTTCAGAGGCAACCAGAAGCTGCGACCAGTTGATGCTTTGAATCCTCATGGAGTAGAACGCAGTGATGGTTCCGTTTACAAAGAAAAGCATTCCCAGGTCCGTGGTTTCCTTGCGGAGGGTAAGCAGGCCGGTACACTGGTTGGCAGCGAGGTTCTGTATTACGCTGTGAAGTGGAAGGTCTGACAGCTGTCCTTGCAGGCTCATGTCTGGTTCCAGAAAAACGACATTTTGCCGATAGTATTTACGGATCGGTTTACATGTTATGCTTTGCGGCCTGTATTGTACCAATGCCTGTTTTCAGGTTAAGATAAAGTTAACCCGTTTTTGCAGGACATATTTCTTCTCGACTTCAGAATAGGGATATGCTATAATAGCCTTTCTTTAACCCACAGGGTTTGTTACCCATGGAGCCTTTGATGAAGATTCTTGTAACAGCCGGGCCGACCCGGGAGCCGATTGACAAGGTGCGATTTATCAGCAACCGTTCTTCCGGACGGACCGGATACGCGATTGCAGCGGCGGCATTTGAACGGAATCATGACGTCAGGCTTGTTTCCGGACCGGTCAATGTTTGTGCCGCTTCGGGGATTGATGTGATCGATGTTGAAACGGCCGCAGAGATGCGGGACACTGTTCTGGAACAGGTTTCCTGGTTTGACTGTCTGATCATGTGTGCTGCGGTTTCAGATTTTTGTCCCCTGGCAACGGATGAGGCCAAGATAAAACGAACGCCGTCCAATATTATGCTTGAGATGGTGCCCACTGCGGATATACTTTCAGAGGTTTCAGCTTCAGCGGGATCGGGGCAGATACTCATCGGATTTGCCCTTGAACCTGAAGAACGTATGATGGAAAGCGCCCGGAATAAGCTCTCGACAAAAGGCCTGGATATGATCGTGGCCAATTCCTTTGAAACCATTGGGAATGATACCATTCAGGGCGCATATATTTTTCGCGATCAATCGGTGGAAGAATTCGACCGTATGATTAAGCCAGAGTTTTCCAGACAGATGGTGATCAAGGCAGAGACCCTGTTCAATACTCGAAGAAAAACGGAGGACGAATGAACGTTACGATCAGCCTGAAAGAGGGATTTGAAGAGATGTGCATGCCCGAACGCATGAGTACCGGTGCTTCGGGATTTGACCTGAAAGCCGCACTGAATGCACCGGTTGTCGTACCGGCCGGCGAGCGAAAGCTCATTCCTTCCGGAGTTTTTATGGCCATGCCCGAAGGGCTGGAGGCGCAGGTCAGGCCCAGAAGCGGTCTGGCCCTTAAACACGGAATCACGGTTCTCAATACACCGGGAACCATTGATTGCGATTACCGTGGAGAGATTGGAGTGATTTTATACAATACGGACACACAACCATTTAAGCTCGAACCCGGCATGCGGATTGCTCAGCTGGTCTTTGCGTCCGTGATTGTTCCGGAGATTGAAACCGTCTCGGAAATTGAACAGACTGAACGTTCCTCGGGAGGTTTCGGCCACACCGGTACGTGATTTCATGAATTGACCATAGACCATGACCAAAAGTGAACTGAAAAAAAATATATTCGGCAGCATTCTGATTCTTACCGCTGTTTTCTTTTCCGTGAGTCTGGTATCTTTTCAGGTGAATGACCTGCCGTTTTTCAGGCATCCGCCATCAGATACCCTATCCAATCTGTGCGGAATTTTCGGAGCCCGGTCCGCGTATTTTATGCTGGATGTCGCAGGATTTGCATCGTTTATCATTATATTTGCCATGGCCGTCTTTGGACTGCTGCTTGTTCTGGGACGGGAGATTGAACGTGCTCATCTGAAAATAGCCGGCGCAATTCTTCTGGCAATCGGAGTCAGCGGATTTCTCGGGATGTTGGATTCGGATGCAATGATGAGTCGGCTGGGAACCCGGTCTGCCGGGGGAGTTACAGGATTCTACATTTACCGGAAACTCTTTACACTGTTCGGCGTTATCGGAACGTATATTCTGCTGGGTTCGGTGATTATTGTATCCCTGATCCTTTGCTTTGAAAGCCGCTTTACCCGTTTTGTGGAAACCTGCCTGAAGCTGATCAAGAACGCTGTCTCGGGTACAGCCGGTTCTGTGTCTGAAGCCGCCGGCAGTTACCGGGAAAAACGCAAGGAGCAGGCAGCAGTCCGCGCGGAAATGCGTGCTGAGAAGAAAGCTGCTGAGAAGAAAGAAAAAGCGGAAAAGGCTGAGAAAGCCAGGCAGAAAAGGAAAGATGCGGAAAAGAAGAAAGCAGAGAAAAAAAAGAAGGCGGCCCTCAAACGGGTGAAAGATGATGATGCCATCCCGGATACTTCGCAGAATACGGATACTGACTCGCGCCCTGTTTCCGAGCGGATTCACGAGGATGTCAGCAAGGGCAAGGATAAATACGAGCTCCCTCCGCCCACGCTGCTCGATGAATCCGAAGACTTTCGCGGAGTGCCGGATCAGGATATGTCCATTGAAGAGCGCGGACAGCTGATTATTGATACGCTTGCGGATTTTGAAATCAGTGCTGAACTGGTCAGCAATGAGGTTGGTCCGACCATTACTCAGTTTGAAATCTCCATTGGTCGGGGCATCAAGGTTCACCGAATCATGAATCTCTCCGACAACATAGCCATGGCCATGAAGGCCAGCTCGATACGGATCGTGGCGCCTATCCCCGGAAAATCGACCATTGGCATTGAAGTTCCCAATATGGAGAAAAAGCTGGTATCGCTTCGGGGAATTGTCGAGTCCAGAGACTTCAAGAAAAAAGACTACACCCTTCCGCTTATTCTCGGCCGGACATCCAGGGGAGATCCCCTGGTTGCGGATATCACCCGGATGCCGCATCTGCTGATTGCCGGTGCTACAGGATCCGGTAAGTCGGTCTGCATCAACTCCATTATCACCAGTATTATGATGTTCTGCCGGCCGGACCGGGTTAAACTGCTGATGATTGACCCGAAAATGGTGGAGATGCAGGGATACAAGGGAATCCCGCACTGTCTTTCTGAGCCGGTTACGGACATGAAGACTGCGGCGCTGGTTTTTGAAAAAGCGGTTAAAAAGATGGATGACCGCTACCGGTGGCTTGAGTTCATGGGGGTGCGGAATATCGCGCAGTACAACAAAATGAGCAAGTCGTCGATTGTGGATAGAATCCGTAAACGGGAGAGCAATGATGCAGTGATAGACATGACCGAGATTGAACACCCTATGCCCTATATTATCATTATCGTGGACGAGCTGGCAGACCTGATGATGATCTCCTCCAAGGAAGTGGAGGATTCCATTATCCGTCTCTCCCAGAAATCCAGGGCCGTGGGGATCCACATTGTGCTTGCCACGCAGCGCCCGTCTGTGAATGTTATCACCGGATTGATTAAAAGCAATATGCCGGCGCGTGTATCCTTTCAGGTCTCCTCCAAGGTGGATTCCCGAACCATTCTGGATAAAAACGGTGCTGAGACCCTGATCGGTCAGGGGGACATGCTGTACCTTCCGCCTACGGATTCCAAGCTTATACGGGCACAGGGGGTTTATGTCAGTGATGAAGAAATTGAACGGGTGGTTGAGTTCATCAAGGCCCAGCGCAAACCCGACTACTCGGATGAACTGTCCTCTCCGCACAAGCCCATTGTTTCTACAGAGCCGGAAGATGAACTCTTTGATCAGGCGGTTCGGGTTGTACTGGAGAGCGAGCGGGGGTCTGCGTCTCTGCTTCAGCGTCGTCTGGCCGTTGGATATACACGCGCCTCCCGTTTGATTGAGATCATGGAGGAGCAGGGAATCCTCGGGCCCCACAAGGGCAGCCAGGCACGGGAGCTGCTGATGACCCTTGAGGAATGGGAATCTACAGAATAAAAATCGATTTTTGGAAGCATTATATCATGACAGAGAACACGCTATTAAATCCCGTTGAACAGAAGAAAACGAATTGCCTGTTCGCTGTATGTCCCAACTGCGGAGCCTCCTGGAAGACACGCCGGGAATTTCTTGACGATTCGGATGTGAACATTATCGGCTATCAGGCGCACTTTGAAGAACTCACGGCCGGTTTTTTTCTCTTCAATCATTCCTGCGGCGGCACCTTTTCACTCCAGGTGAATGCGTTTCAGGATATGTATGACGGACCGATCTTTACGGAACGACTCACAGGCTCGGATTCCTGTCCAGGGCACTGTGTTCACAAACATTCACTGGAATCCTGCCCAGTCAAATGCGAATGCGCCTTTGTCCGGGATATTATCCAGAAACTCAAACGATAGATGTGTATTTTTGGTGGACAGTTTGGTATATTAACATGCAATTTTAATATATCGAACGGCCATTTGTGGCAAACCTCAGTTGCAGAAGATTCCTTTTCTGTATTTTATTCTATATGTTGGAGGGTTTAAGCATGCTTTCACATGGTTTATTTCTGAGATTGAGCAAAATGACTCGCGTAAAAATGGCTCTTTTTATTGCGTTGACTGTTCTTTGCTTTAGTTTGGTTCTTGCGGCAAAGAAAAAGAAGAAGAAACCAAAAAAAGCACTGCCTCCGATTCCACCGATATGCAAGTATTGGAAACCATTCACTCAGACCTCAATCAATTTCGATTATGTGACCGGCATTGATACCGGAAATGGGATTTTCTATCTGATGTGCTGTAATCATTTTCAGCGGCCACATCAGGAGCACATTCTGATCTCTTTTCCGGAAGGCGAAGCACGTAAAAGTACCATTCTTTTTTCATCCAAACTGGTTGATGATCTAATGGATCCGGATCGTTCTGGAAAAAAAGCATCCAGTGTAAAGATGACCCGCACCAGTATTTATCATGATAAGGAAGTGGGCATGGTGTGCATGAATTCCATTTTTGCAGGACCTGACAGTGCCTATCCCAAGAGAACTCTGGTTCCTGCCATTTTCAGCTCAAAAACAGGGGCACCCGGAACCTGGAAGTATCACGGCAAGCTTTCCGGTGAACCGGCAGTATATGAAAAGCAGAAGAAAAGGCGCTGGATCGGTGAGGGCAGCATTGTCCGTACAAAAAATGGATGGCGAGTTTATCTGGTCGGGTACGGCCCGGTGCTGGCCGTGGCGGAGAGCAAATCGCTGGACGGTCCCTGGAAATTCGTCCGCAAGGGTGGTAAACTCGCTGATCTGCTGCCTGGGCTTAAAGGCGTCTGTTTTCCCTATGCGCTTAAAGTATCCGACAGCGAATATCACCTGTGGGTATCACGAAGATGGCCGACCGGACCGGTGTATCACCTGAGTTCATCGGACGGACTGCGTTTCAAACCCTATGGAAAACAGCCGGAGCTGAGTGCACCGTCAGTCGGGTCGAATGCCATGAAGGGGATCCGAGCGTTTCTCAGTTCTGACGGCAAGACCATCTACGGTCTGGTTCCCTTTTCAAAACGCGGGTGGGTGATCTACCAGAGTACCATGCCGGTTGGTCTGCAGCCCAAGACGCCGTAACGTTTCTGAATACGACTGAGTTGTTTCCCGTACAGAAAGATTTTTCATATATAACTGTTTCAACTGCCGGATAAGAGTGCATGCAATCCCAAGACCGGCATTTTTGAGACGGTTGCCAATCCTTCGAATCCCGGCTGGGATATGCACCACAGTAAGAGCAGGTTCGATGTGACGATATTTGAGCGGTTGGAGTCCAGAAAGCATTGAGGAAAATCTAAAGGGATTTCTGTCGGTTTTCGACTCGCTTGACAAGGCGGTTGAGTGCAGGCTGGCGGTTGGTCAGGCCGAAGCGGCTGTCTATGGAAGGACGGACGGTCTCAAGCGCCTTATCATATTCTCCCTTTTCTTCGAGCCACATGCCCAGCCAGAGTCTGAGATCCGGACACCACAGGGGGTGCGGCCAGTGTTCTGTTGGCTCAGGTGCGCGTTTGCCCAGCATCATTTCGCAAAGTTCCAGTTCCGGACCGCAGAGAAATATTTCATAGAGATCGTTGTATTTATCCGCAACCGATGAGTCCATATGGCCAAGGGTTGAAAGAATGACCGGAGTCAGAATTCCCAGGTCGAATATATGCCTGATGATGGGGATCAGAATTTTTTCTGGATGTGAGAGGTTCTGCAGTTCCTGAAACGCTTTGGCCGCCTGATCAAACCGGTGCAGTTCAATATGTCGATTCGCTTCAAATAGCTGAGTGAGCGTTTCGCCATAGAGCTTGATTAAAAAGTTGTCGGATTTGGGTATTAATTGACGTATGAAATCCAGGATGGAAAGGAAAGGCTCCTCATCCTCTGCATCAATAAACAGAGCCAGAAGGGAAAACGGCCTCCCGGAAAAACTGGGGTCTTTCCCAGTCCAGAGTTTGGCTGCGTTCGGACACACGGTCTTTTTTGCCGCATTAAAATCACCCCGTCTGAGAAGATCGGTAATGGTAAAGAGTTGAGTGTCTTTACTCATAAATTCAGGTTTCAAAGTCATGCAGGCCACGTGTGCAAAGAAAGAAGCCGCTTCGTTGGGCCGTAACTCGTTGACCCGGCTGGGGTTGATTTGAGTGAGACTGTTGTTCTCAATGGGGTTTCCGGTAGCCAGCGACAGGATTGCATGTGAAACTTCAATTTCTGAGCGATCTAACTGCCTGGGCAGGGTGTCTCGGACGGCCCGTGAGAACAGGTCCAGGACTTCCGCTGTTTTTCCCAGGTAGCATGCGGTCTTGGCCAGTCGTGGATAACATTTCAGCTGACTCTGTGCCGGAGGGTATGAGGTCAGAGCTCCGAGCCGGTACACTTCATGATTGAGCTCCATCTCCCGCTTCATGGATGCGTTGGGCATCATCCGTCTGAAAAGCAGGCGTGAAACAATATTCAGGACTTCAATCCTTGCCTGAGATTTGGGATGCCTGCGCATCAGCTCCGAGAAGATCTCGACTGCTTTTTCCGGCTGGTTGTTGTGCTTTCTGTTGACTTCCATCTTTGCTTCATGGGCCATGGCAAAGGGTTCAAAAGTGGTGCCGTAAAGCGAGTGAAAAATCTTCCTGGCCTCTTCCTGTTTCCGGAGTTTGTCCAGGCAGATGCCTTTTTTCAATATGGCTTCCTGTCTTTTCAGGGTGTGTCGAACATTCTCGGCAATCTGCTCATACCGCATCATGGCCGGCCGGTAGAGTCCTGTATTCATCAGGTCATCGGCAAGCTGTATGGCAGGAATCGAGATACCCCAGAGCTGGCGTTGGACGTTCAGGGGTTTGAAGTGAACGTTCTTTCCCCAGCCGTACAATCCAATGGTCTTGCCGGAGAACGGAAAGAGTTCGCGGTAGGTAAAAATTCGTTTGTTGTCTAAAAAACACTGAAGCCAGCCGTCATTGTATTCCATGGTCAAGGTGTAACGCCGGCCCGGTTCAATGCTCATGCCCGGTACGGCCATGACATCATGTTCGTGCCGGGCCAGCTTGGTGCAGGTGTTTTCTTCTGCCCCAAACTGAAAGAAGTATCCTCTGTAGAGGTCCGTTTCTTGTGCGCGCATCGATGGACCGTGGCCGATAATGGACAGCTCCCCGTGTTCCTCAATCCAGCCTTCACAGGTGAAGCGGAAAGATCCGGTCACCGGAACATTCCAGATAAGTATGTTTTCACTTTTTGCACGGGTGATCCATTCTCCGTTTTCCAGCGTCCAGTTACCCGTTAGCGGTGTCCACTCATCCTCTTTGAGCGGATGTTCGCCAGAGAATACGATCTCTTCCATTTCACTTTCATGGCGCAGGTACCGGGCCAGGGTTTCTGCGAATTCCTTGGCACTCGGCCGTTTGTCCGGATCCGGGTTCAGGGATTTAACGCAGATGTCGGAAATGACCGGATCAATGCCGGCTTCAGGAGTGATTTCTTCCGGCGGAATCAATTCGCCTTCGCTGACCTTGGTCAGGATTTCCCTGGTGTTGTCTCCCTGATACGGCGGATACCCGGTAAGAATTTCATAGAGAATCGCACCCAGGGAATAGACGTCTGCTGTAAAGCGCACATCCGCAGTATTGCCTGGCAGAAACTCCGGGGCCTTGTACGCCGGGGAGCCGAGAATCAGCTTGAGCTTTCCCGAATGGGGTGATACCCTGGACTGTCCGCTGCCGCCGCTGCTGCCGCCGCTGCTGCTGGCGCCCATTCCCCAGTCAATGACCGTCACCTCTCCGTACTCTCCAATAATAATGTTTCGCGGAGTGATGTCCAGATGGGTGACTTCCTGACTGTGCGCGTAGGCAATGGTTTCGGCAGTACGCTGGAGAATTTCCAGCAGATGGTTATGGGTGTATTCATGCAGAATCTTCGCAACATCGTCTCGGATGCCCTCAAGGATCTTATCCAGCGACATGCCGTCGGTCAGGGGTTTCATGGTGTAGTATCGTCGGCCGTCCACATCTCTTCCCATGGTGTAGACGGTGATAACGCCCGGATGCTTGAGCGAGGCCGTGACCCTGGCTTCCATTTCAAAGGTCTGGGCCTGTTCCAGCGTGGGGTGCGGATTGGACGGCCGTTTGAGCGCCACTTCACGGTCCAGTTCGGGTTGGCGCGCCAGAAAGACTTCACCTGCGGTTCCCTCGCCCAGCCGGGAGACAACGGTGTGACCGTCGATCTGAAGGTTCATGGGCCGGGTATCAAGGTGAAGCGGTGCGGTGTCGGGAACGTCTTGCGGGTCTTTTTTTTTACTGCCCTTGCCGCGGTTGCTGATGCCGGTGCCTGCACGGACATCAATCGAGCACGTTACTGTGCAGTTGCGGCCGTTTTTCTTGGCGTCGTACAGGGCTTCATCTGCGCGCAGAAACAGGGTCTGTCCGTCTTTTCCGTTTTTGGGAAACGAGGCCACGCCGAGCGTGGCCTTGATGTCCACGTGTTCGGAGAAACGTTCTTTTTCCAGTTTGCGTCGAATTTTTTCCGCAACCTTTTCTGCCATGGCGCTGTCGGTGTCCGGAAGCAGGATTTCAAATTCGTCACCCCCGAAACGGGCCAGAATATCCGAGTCCCGCAGAATATTTCTCAGGATGTTTCCTACCTGAATCAGGCATTCATTGCCCACGTCGTGGCCGTAGGTGTCGTTGATGTCCTTGAAGTGGTCCAGGTCCATGATCACCAGGGAAATGGCCTGGCCCGAGCGTTCGGCATGGCGTACTGCCTGTTCGACGGACTGCTGGAAGTGACGGTGACTGTACAGGCCGGTCAGGGGATCGGTAATGGCCGACTGATAGAGCAGCGCATGATCAATGGCAGCCGAGGCCTGCAGGGCCACGGTTTCCAGGAATTCTTCATCTTGTGTGGAAAAGGTGTCTTTTTTGTCCGAATCAAAGTACAGAGCACCGAGAATACCGCGGATGGAATTCAGGGGAACGCAGATCGCGGTACTGATGTTATATTCGGAGGTGTCTGAACGCGATGTGTCCAGCTGGTGGCCGGTTATGGAACGACCGGTCTGCACGACCTGGCGGCTCATGGTGAAAATCTCTTCCATGGGAAAGCCCGAGAACGCGCCGGGTCCGGGATAGTATGCCTTGGGAATCAGGCCGTTTTTTTCCAGCAGAAAGACAATGCCCCGCTCCATACCCAGCAGTTCAGAGGCGTCCTCAGAGATGCTGTTCAGCAGCAGTTCAATCTTCCATTCCATGCGCCAGGAACGGCTGAGATCAAAGAGGGATTCCAGACGCTGGCTTTGGTCCTGGGAGCTGTTGGGGGTTGGTTTTTCCGGTTTCATGATGTAGTTAAGTATATTTTCAAACTATGGAAAGTCAAGCAAGAAACTCTGCATGAAAAAGGTTCCATTTGCAACGTCTATTCGGTATAATCGGTTCACGAACAACCGGGTACATACGAAAGGCAGACGTAATGCTGGACCGGATTATTGACAGGCATATGCCCGAGTTTACAGAGGTCGTCACATTCTTGAACTGGATGATTTGTCACTGATTTCTGAAAGAAAACTGAAACGCATTTATGAAAAAATATCAACTATTCTGTCCTGGCTTTCTGAGAAAAAACTGGATTGCAGGCAGTCGGTCGAATATAATCAAACAAAAACTCAATCGGAGGATCTGATATGAAATGCCCCGTTGACGGTACCATTCTTCAGAAAGTCAAGGTGCTTACAGTTGAACTGGATAAATGTCACAAGTGCGATGGGATTTGGTGTGATCGCGGGGAAATGGAAAAACTCCGGGATGCCAAAGTGGATAAGATCGAAGAAGTCATTGAACAAAAGTACGGAGACCCGGATTTTACAAAGGAAGAGAAAGACGGTTACATGCAGTGTCCCCGCTGTGATGGACGTCTGCAGCGCTACAATGCCTCGTTTCTCAATCCGGTGTATCTGGACCGCTGTGAAAAGTGCTTTGGCGTCTGGCTGGATGACGGTGAGCTGAATAAAATTACAGAAGTAAAAAAGAAGGTGGACACAGAGTGCTCCAAGGGAAATCTGGCGGCCATGCTGTCATCCATTTCACGAAAACTGGGTATTAACTAAAGGAGAATTGCCATGGAATGTACTGCATGCGGAAAGACGCTTACAGAAAGAACCGTAGGTGAAATCACGGTGGATGTCTGTGAAAACGGTTGCGGCGGAATCTGGTTTGACAACTATGAGCTGGAAAAAGTGGATGAAAAACACGAAGCTGGCGGTGAAGCGCTGCTGGATATTGCCCGAGACCCAGCCGCAACTGTGGACTATACCGCGGTCCGGTATTGTCCAAAGTGTCCGGATGTTCGGATGGTTAAACATTTTGTCAGTGTCAAGAAGGAGATTGAGATCGACGAGTGCCCGGCCTGCGGAGGAGTATGGCTGGATAACGGAGAACTCGGTCAGATCCGCAGCCAGTTTGAAACCGATGAGCAGCGCAAAGTTGCTGCAGAAAAACTCTTTGAGGATGTCTTTGGAGATAAACTTCAGAAAATGAGAGAAGAGAGTGAAGAAAACCTTATAAAGGCCCGTAAGGTGGCTCATGCCGTCCGGTTTATTTGTCCGAGTTACTACCTGGATGGTGATCAGGAGTGGGGCGCGTTTTAACTGTCTATTCTCCAGCCAGGATCCGCATCAGGGTATTCTGAAGCCCAGTGATTTTGAGTGAGTTCTTCTGCTTGTATCTGTTCACCATAAATGAAAAAACAAGTACAGATCCGTCGGCTCTCAGTGCATAACCGGACAGGGCCTTGACCCGGTTGATGTATCCGGTCTTGGCATGGATCTTGCCGTCGAGCTTCACTCCTTTAAGGCGTTTTCGAAGTGTTCCGTACGGATTCGCAGGTACGGCCAGACTCTGAATAAATTCGGTCTTATAGTCGGATTGGAACATCAGGCGAAGCAGTTCTGCGATCTGTCCGGTACTGACCCGGTTTTTTCGGGAGAGCCCACTGCCGTCATCCATGACTATTCCGCTTATGTCCAGACCGGTTTTCTTGAGAATATCCAGTACGGCCTGCGCACCGGTCGTAAAGCTTCCGTTCCTGGTCTGAACATAGCCCAGATACTTAAAGAGCATTTCTGCGTAAAAGTTCTGGCTGCGTGCGTTGGTAACGCGGATGGTTTGTGTCAGATCCGGGGATGGATAATTCAGGATCAGGGTGAGTTTGTCATAGTTCGGGCGTTCCCTCACACGCTTGAGAGCTTCGCATTTGATGCCCGCTGCGCGGAGTGTTTTCTGAAAGACCGAACCGGTAAAGAGATCAGGATCGTCAATGGTAATGTCGGTGGAATAGACACGGGATTTTTCTCCGATTTTTCCCCGCAGGTAGATTTGCTTCGCTTTACGGAAGAGAACGATACGGTTGGATCGGTTTCCCCGAACCGTTCGGCAGGAATTGCTGATGGTCATGTGCCGGGAGTCCGGCTGAATTGCCCACGTGACAAGCTGTCCGTCAATCGTGGGTTTGACATAAATTCGCAGACAGTTGTCGTTGTAGGAGAGCGCGCCGATCTGCGCTTCATACCATTCATGCGCCTGATTCTTGGGCCAGGAGGGATGAAAGTAGATTCGGTCAAATATGGTGTCGTCAACCAAAAGCGTTCCGGAAACCCGCGTGATGCCGTGATTACGAACCGCTTCAACCCAGGCATTGGCCGGGGTCAGAATCGAATCCTCATGAAAACGTCCGGAAAGGTTTGGATCTGCGCCGCCCCGGAGGATAAGATTTCCATTGAGCGTTCCGTTTTTCACTTCTCCCTGAGCGTAGATCCGGGTGGAGAAACGAAAATTCGGTCCCAGTTTAAGCAGTGCGGCAGATGTAACCAGCAGCTTCTGGTTGGATGCCGGGATCAGAAGGACTTCGCTGTTTTTGGAAAAAACAGCTTTTCCGTCAGATGCCTTGATTACATGCAGACTGAATGTGCTGCCCTTGAGTGCCGGACTTTCGGCAATCTGTTCAAGCTTCTTCGTCAGCCTGTCAGGATGCGCAGGAATTGAAGCGAGAAGAAGAAATACAAGGCTGCACAATCGAATTTGATTTTTCATTCTTCGGATTCCTCTTTTTCCTGCTTATTTTTCTTTTCCATTTCTTTTTTTCGCTTTTCCATGGCCTTTTTGAAATCCCTGTCCATCTTAATTTCTATCAGTCGGTTTACTGTTTTGAGGATTGTTTTTTTTACGCCCATATTGTTTTCTTCCTTGAGCGCAGTCTGCAGCTCCGGTAAGACAGAGATGTCTTCCAGTTCCTTGAGTGCGGTTGCCGCATTCTCTTTCATGGGGTTACTGCCGAACTTTACAATTCCGACCAGTGTCTCCAGCATATCCGCAGTTCGGATTCGTTTGAATACCTCGATCATCCATTCCCTGGCGGTGTAGTTTTTCTGCTTCTCATAAGCGGTATACAGTTTGTCCCGTAGGTCCTCGGACTTTTTGCCCAGTGCCACCAGTGTTTTCAGTGCCTGTTTCCGGGTTTCATCGTTGCCCAGCGCGTCCGTGATTCTGGGAAGCAGATGCATCATCTTTTTGCATTCAATTCCGGAAAAGGTTTCCACCACATGTTTCCTGATTTCCGGATCGTCGTGTTTCAGTGCTTCGCCGAGATACTCAAGGCCCTGGGGGGTTTCGTTGCAGATCTTGCGCAATGCCAGCTGGAAAATACCACGATCCATGTCCCGTTCCTTGAGCAGGAGAATCAGCACAGGTGCGCATTCCGCTGCATCTGCCGTGCCGATCTGGGCAATGGCAAAGGCCAGCGCAGGCTTGAGTTCGTCAGGGGCTTTCTTTTTCAGGTATTCGGTCAGCTTGGGTACAACCTTACCGGCGTCGGGAGCCTTTTTAGCGGCCAGTGCCCGTAAGACATTTTTTCTCATGCGCAGACTCTCTTCGCTGTCCAGGACAACGGCAAGAAGATCGTCA
>CAZGEP010000042.1:0-30021 GCA_964524955.1 uncultured Planctomycetota bacterium
CGGCCCCTTTTAGGGGCCTTCCTCATACCTCCGGCTTTGCCGGAGGTATTGATTCTTGTGCCAGATCAGGGAAAAGTAAAGTGGTGTTACGAATACTCAAGCACAAATTCATGCGAACCGGGTTGGATATCTGTTACGGAAATAAAATCAGGGTTATCCGGATCGGACTGAATATTGGACTCCGCAGGCCATGAACCATCTTTCAGTGTATATTCGGCCTGATCAATACTCAGGGATACTGTTTGAGTACCGGATACAGGCAGGCAGACTGTGGCTGTTGTGTCAGGCGGTGAATCCAGTGTGAGTCTGAAGGCACCCGATTCCCGGTGGATCTTCCACTCAACAGTGATGCTTCCGCCCGGAGTCGGTACACTCCCTTTTGCTGAGCTGCAACCGGTTGGGTGCGGCTGGACTGTAAATTCACTGAATCCCGGTGCTGTGGGTGCGACACCCAGAATGGACGCTGAGATGATATGCGCTGCTGCGTTGTCCGGGTGCGACATGTCGCGGTATCCTGTGCCCGCAGGTTCGGGCGGCGGATAAATACAGGATTCCCATACGGCTCTCTGAATTCCACGCCAGTCATTGAGTACGCCTGTCCATGGCGAGTTTTCACCGATAAGAATATCTGATGCCGGCTGGTCGTGTCCATACTGATAGAGTCCGGAGGCTGCCGTGCCCATAAATTTTTCTGTGGCTTTATGTTCGGGCAGAACGGCAGCGATTCGCGCGGCCTGATCTGTGTTGACAAAGCCGAGGGCCAGAGCCAGGGCATTGGGCTGGTAGAAGAAGTTGCGGTTTTCCGGCCGGGAGTGAAGATATCCCTTTTCCTCATCCCAGAAGACGTCCATGACCGTCTGTTTGAGCCTGTCAGCTTCCCGGGTGTAGCGTGCCCGGTATCTCCGGTAAAGAGAAGATAGTCGGCAACCACTGGTGCATACCAGAGCGAGTATTCGTCCGAGGGCCAGTAGCCGTAGTCACTGGACTCCGGCACTTGCGTGTCTTCCGGATAGGCCGTACCCCAGACAAATCCTTCCGGTGTCTGATGGATTCGGTGGATGTCCAGAGTCTCTTTCATGCAGATGTTCTCGCCGGTGGTATAGTAGACATTGCGTCCGCCCCAGTAAAGATCACCGACCCAGGGAAGTCGGTCCCGGTAGGCGCCGTCAGAAAGAAAATACGGTGAGCGGTCGAATCCCCAGGAATCCAGACCCGTGGAAAACGTATCTTCAAAGAGGATGTCACCATGCGGTGTGGTTACGGTTACGACGTCGACCATTGCCCTGTGTTCGTCTTCCATGGAAAAGCCGATAGTGCCTGTCGGATACGTCGTGTCGGCTGCCGTCAGCACAGTGTTGTCATTGATGCGTATTTGAATGCTGTCTGTGCGTACAGACGTGGTGATCTGAAGAGGAGATTCATATTCCACTGGCTCAATCGTTGCTGTTGCCAGCACAGTCGATTTTGTACCTGAGCGATTCTCGATTTGCAGGGAACCGCTTTTCATCAGCCGGCAGACATATCTGTGATCGCGGTCTGCAGCACGAACCATCCACCCGATTCCGGTTGGAAAATTCGGATTGTGATAGAGTGCGCAGGTGAAGCGTACATCATAATCGCTCCATGATTCTCCACGGCGGAGAATTCCTGCGTCATGGCCTTTGGTCAGTTTGCGAAGCGCAAGCCGGTTCTGGACGGTGTCCCATGTATGTGAGCAGGGAATGGCACCGATTTGAGCGGTATAGGCACTGGCTTCCCACAGACGGTTCAGATCCGGATTGTCGCAGACAAACGAGCCTCTGAAGGGCGTGCTGTCCTGAACATGCTGGACCCGGAAGGATCGGAGTTCAATCTCTGTGTTGGGCGTATCCAGCTGAATCCGGATCCAGCGGAATTGTCCCTGGAGCAGGGGGGTAGGTGACGGTTCCGGGACCGTGAACCGTATGGACTTCATGACGGTCCGGGCTGGCTGGCATGACCGGCAGGGTCAACGTTCAGATACGTATTGTTGAAGCGCCGTGCGCAGTCGCCATTTTCGCCGTGTTCCGTGTCAATGATGTATGGGTACCAGCAGGAATAGGCAATGCGGATCTGAGCTGTTTCGGAGACAGCGGCAATGTCAAGCAGCGGGTATCCGCCAATGCTGCTCGGTCCCATATCCAGGATGATAAAGGGTTTGTCTGCGTTGCCCGAAATCATGCGGGTGGTCCGGTTGTCATCGGACAGCAATGCATTCGGCTTTTGGACCTGTCCGCAGATTGCCTTGATCGCGAGCGGAGATACCAGGGGCGCGGAAGGCGTGTTTGTGAATGGTGTTTTCGGATCTGTGTCAAATTCCTGGATCAATGTGTTGCGTGACAATTTCTTGCTCCATATTGTTGAATTTACAGTTTGTTGATCGAGGAGGATATTCAGACAACGTATGACTTTATCGCAAAACACAACATCACCTGCCCCACAACATTTATTGCCTCTCCGTATCCTGGAACTCGCTTTTGGGATATGGCTGTTGAACGTGGTTTGATTACCCCGGATTTCCAATGGGAACGTCTTTCACAGGCATCGGTCTTTTTTACAGATAATCTTACGGAAGCACAACTGTATGATTGGCACCGAAAGTTCCTGGCTCTTCGAAAGCGTAAAATGTTCCTGAAAAAGTGGAAAGGGCGCATGGCCTATATATACAATCCCAGGTCATTGTTGACTAAGATTTTTCACCTTCGTTCGAGAGAATAGTGCTAGTTGTCAAGGAGTTCGTCTGGTCGCGGCAGGTCATCAAGTGACTTGAGACCGAATTCTTCGAGAAACGTATCTGTGGTTGCGTAGAGGTTGGGCGCACCAACCTCACTGCTCTTTCCCTTGACAAAGACCAGACCGGATTCCATAAGCGTACGAATCAACTGACCGCAGGAGACACCCCGTACCGATTCAACTTCGGCCTTGGTAATGGGTTGTTTGTACGCGATAATGGAGAGGGTTTCGATGGCCGCGGGGGTAAGTTTGCGGTGTTTGACGGGTTTATGAAGCTGCTGAACCCAGGGTGCATATTCCGGAATGGTGTACATCCGGAAACCGGAGGCGATTTCATTGATTCGAAAGGGGCGTCCGGTTTTTTCATATTCGCTGTTGAGCTGTTTGACGATCTTCTGGAGTCTGGCCGGTGTCACACCCTTGACGATTGAACAGAGTTTGCCGCTTGAAATCGGCCTGGATGTGGAGAAAATAAGGGCTTCAACAATCTTATCCGCAGCCATTCCTTTGGGAATCGGGATTGCAGGCTTCTTTTCCTTTTTGGGAGCGTGCGGAGATTCCTTTTTGGACTCGTGCGCAGTGTTTTCTGGTTCCGAATCATCGCTTGTCTTCTGGTCGGGTTTTTCCGCCGGTTCCTGCGTTTGATCCGTAGCGTTATTCCCGGGAATGGATTCCGGTGCTGTCGCCTCCGGAATGTTTTCCGATTTCTGGCTCTGGATTGCTTCTTCGGTATCCATTTGAATCGGAGCGCCTTCCTGTTTTTCCGCTTTTGCCTGGGGTTTTTCCTGTTCGGTGGATACCGATGTTTGAGTGTCCTGTTTGTTTTGTTTTGTTTCCTGTTTCATTCTATCCTGTTTGAATAAGAAGTTACATGATCTGCTTGATCTGCCGGATTGCCTGCTTGAGCCGTTCTTCGTTCTCCACCAGGGACATGCGCAGAAATCCCTCGCCGTCTTCACCAAAGCCGCGTCCCGGTGACACCGCTACTTCGGTCTTTTCCATGAGCTCCAGGGCAAGTTCAATAGAGCCCTTCTGACGGAGTTTCTCCGGAATCGGGGCCCAGACAAACATGGTTCCCCGTGGTTTTTCAATATTCCATCCAATGCTGTTCAATCCATCCACCAGAACATTTCTGCGCCTGGCATAGATACGGGCCTGTTTCTTGACCGCTTCCGTACATTGACGCATGGCAATGATGGACGCGATCTGAATAGGGGTGAACATACCGTAATCATAGTATCCCTTGATTTTAGCCAGTCCCTTGATGATATCCCGGTTCCCGGCACAGAACCCCACCCGCCAGCCTGCCATATTATACGGTTTGGACATGGTGGTGAATTCAACGGCAATGTCTTTGGCGCCTTTGACTTCAAGAAAACTCGGGGCTTTGTATCCGTCAAATACGGTTTCCGCGTACGCAAAGTCATGCACAATCATCAGGTTATTTTTTTTGGCGATGCGGTAGATTTCTTCAAAGAATGCCAGTTCCACGGTACGCGTGGTCGGGTTGTGCGGATAGTTGATAATCAGCAGTTTGGGCTTGGGGTGGAGACGTTCGATCACATGAACCAGATTCTTGAGAAATTCCTTCTCATCTTCCTCCAGGCTGACACCAATGATATTTGCACCCGCGATGGCCACGCTGTAAATATGAATTGGAAAGGCGGGTGTGGGGACCACGGCAGTGTCTCCGGGACCGAGGAGGGCCAGACAGAGATGGGAGAATCCTTCTTTGGATCCGATAGTGCAGATAGTTTCTGTGTCCGGGTCCAGAGAAATATTCCAGGTCTTGCTGTATTTCTTGGCAATCTCCTTTTTCAGGTTCCGGATGCCTCCGGACACAGAGTAGCGATGGTTTTTCGGGCTCTGTGCAGATTCGCACAATTTGTTGATAATAATGGGGGACGGCGGATCCGTGGGATTGCCCATGCCCAGGTCAATGATGTCTGCACCCTCCTGACGTTTACGGTATTTCAGGTCATTCAGCGATCCGAATAGATACGGGGGCAGGCGCAGAAGCCTTGCAGATAGCTGTATGGGACTGTTGTTTTTTTCTGCTTTGCTCATAAAAACCGTTTCATATGCCCAGGGGGTCTATGTCTTGCAAACCTGGTGTGTTTGGGTATAATAATTTACGGTTGAGACGCAAGGCGCTCAACCGCGTAAAGTCCGGTTATTATAAGATCCTGAACAATATTATCAAGGAAAAAGAGACAGTCGAATGAGCAGAAGAGATGTCGACGCTTCGATCATAATTCTTGCGTACAATAAATCCGAATTCACTTCGCTTTGTCTCCAGTCGCTGCTCTCTATCCGAGACGCTCGTTTTGAAGTGCTGGTGGTGGATAATGGTTCTACGGATAACACTCCGGAAATTCTGTCGGTGTTTACGAGTGCTTTTGCAGGTGTGGGGCAGTCGTTACGGGTAATCCGGAATGCGGAGAATATCGGTGCCCCGGCTGGACGAAATCAGGCGATGATCGAAGCACGAGGCAGGTATATCGCACTCCTGGACAATGATATTGTGGCCGGTTCCAGGGAATGGCTTCATGATATGATTCAATACCTGGAGAGGTCGCCGGAAACCGGCATGGTTGGACCCAAGCTGATTTATGCCGAACCGCCGCATCGAATTCAATGCGCAGGCGCCGGGATTTCAAAGCGGGGCAAGGTCCTCTTCATGGGCCGGGGCATGGACCGCTCGGATCCGGCGTTCTGCAAAAAAAGGGAGGTGCAGGCCCTGATCAGCGCCTGTGTGGTACTGCCGCGTTCGGTTTATGAACGCACCGGTGATATGGATACGGACTTCAGTCCAGTCCAGTTTGAAGACCTGGATTACTGCTATCGAATCCGGGAGCAGGGATTTCGGCTTCTGGTGCTGCCGGATGTGGAGATGTATCACTGGGAGAGCGTGACTACCGCAGGCACACCGGAACTGAATAATCCGTATAACGTGGCCCGAAACAGTCATTTGTTCAAAAAAAAGTGGCACCATGTCTTTCAAAACGAAGACGGCCCGGCTGAGGATGATGCACGGTGGCAGGGCTGGGATGTGAACCAATGAGCGTATCGGTTTTGTTTATCTGTCCGGTTGCTGATGCCGGCGGCGCGGAGCACAGTCTGCTTCAGCTGCTGCCGCACTTCAAACGCATTCGGCCTGTGGTCACGGCTCCGGACGGTGGAGATCTGGAAGGCTTTGTCCGAGAGGGCCGAACCGCATTTGTTCCGGCACCGGAGATGGGATTGAAAAAGAGCCTGAACCCCCTGGTTCTTTTGCGGAACTTTTCCCGGCTCAGGCGTTTTAATTCTACTCTTCAGGAGATTCTGGATCACGAGGAGATTGACTGTGTATATGCGAACGGAAATACTGCGGCTGTGTATGCAGCCGCAGCCAGGATTACACTTCCCTGCTGCTGGCATTTCAGAGATCTTCAGGGGCTGAACCGAACGGTTTGCCGGATGCTTGAGTCCCGATTTCCGCTTCGGATCGCACCCTCGGATTTGATCGAGAAGTACCTGACGGATTGCGGTGTTGAAGAAGGGAGCGTGAAGGTTGTTCCCAATCCTGTGGATCCCGGCCGGTTTTATCCGGGATCGGGAAACCGCAGTCTCTTTTCCATCCCTGAGGATTCCGTTGTTGTTGCCCTGGTTGCGCATATTGCACCGTGGAAGAATCACTATACCTTTATCCAGGCGGCCCGGAAGCTGATCCTCAGAAACGACCGCTTCTTTTTTCTGATTGCGGGAAGGGATATTACCGGATATAATCAAAGCGTAACGAAATCTCTGAAAAAATCTTTTTCAGAGATTGAAATTGCAGGCCGCGGCATGTGGCTGGAGGATGGTGCGGATATGGGTGAGCTTTTCCGGTGTATGGACCTGCTGGTACATCCTGCCGCGGTCGAGCCTTTCGGCCGGACCATTGCAGAGGCTGCGGTAAGCGGTGTACCGGTCTTTTGCGGAAAGGCAGGTGCGCTGCAGTATCTGACGGCTGAAAGCGTTCTTTCGGATCTGCATATCAATACTGAGCGAATCTGTGATTTCTGCATGAACGTTCTGCCGGAACTGAAAACGCTCAAAGAGGCGGCGCTGGCTGATGCTGCTGCAAGCGCGGAACGATTTAATCCAATGGAAATCTGTGCAGCAATTGAGAATATGATACTTGGGATTGTCAGATGAAGATAGGGTTTGACGCGTTTTTACTGACCGGATACTTTTCCGGGGTGGAGATCTGTATCAGCCGGCTTCTGGAACGGTTGGCCACGATTCCCTTTGATCACAGCCTGGAGATCTTCATGCGAAGCGACCATGATCTTCCAAGGATGCCTAAGAACTTTACCATACACCATTTCAATGTGAGCGACAAACTCTCCAGGGTCTTTTATCAGCATTTCAAGGTCGGCGGAAAGGCCCGGGACCTGGAATGTGATTTCCTGCACTGTCCGGGATATGTGAAAGGCATATCCGGAAGCATTCCCTATATCCTGACGGTTCATGATATTATTGCCTTGCAGTTTCCGCATCTGTGCACGTTTTTCAACCGAAAGCATTACGGCTTTTTTCTGCCCCGCTCCATTAAAAAGGCGGCACAGATTATTGTGCCCTCCCAGTGTGTGAAGAAAGATGTGCTGGATCGGTTTGGCCTGAGCGAGGACCGGATTCATGTGGTACGGCCTGGTGTGGAAGAAGCCTTCAAGCCCGAACCCCGGAATTCAACGGCCGTGGAAGCGGTGCGCAAAAAGTACAACCTGCCCGGAGAGTATATGCTCTTTGTCGGAAACATTGAGCCAAAGAAAAATCTGCCTTTTCTGCTGCACGCATACCGGATTCTCAAAAACCGAAGAAAAGACGTTCCAAAGCTGGTTGTCTGCGGGAACACGGCCTGGGGATACGGGGCGTTCAGAGAGAAGGTGGTGCGTCTCAAACTGTCAGATTCGGTCCATGAAACCGGATACGTGAGAAGGACCGACCTTCCCATGGTATACAATGGCGCTTCGTGTTTTGTCTTTCCGTCTGTCTATGAAGGATACGGATTGCCTCCGCTGGAAGCGCTGGCGTGCGGTATTCCGGTGATTACATCCGGCGCAGGCGCGCTGCAGGAATCCACCGGCGGAATAGCAGTCTATGTTTCGCTTGCAGACCCTGGTGAACTCGCAGACGCGATGGAGAATGTCCTTGATGACAGTGACCTCCCCGGGATTTACAGAACAAAAGGACCGGTGTGGGCCCGGGACAACAACTGGTCACGGTATGCCTGCGAAACAGCAGAGGTGTACGAAAAGATGAGGTTATAGGTCCTGGATAAGCTTTTTGAGCGCGGACTTTATTTTCTCGTCTGAAAGATAGGAACCGCTGGAAACTTTTTCTCGCACTTCTTCAATTTTATTGTAACGTGTTTCCGGAACGGCAGCTAAGAGACTCAAGATCTTTCCCCTGTCAGAAAAGTTTATTTTATCAGCCTTGTCTGAGATAGTGCCTGAACGGGTGGCGGAATCCGCTTTTTCTTCCCGTAAGGATTTGAGCTTTCGCGACTGCTCAATGGTTTTGTTATATTTATTTTGTAATTCTATTCTCAAATCATTCATCATTCTATCCAGTTTGTTGCATTATTTATTTTCCCTGTCTCTGATATTTATATCGGCAAATCTGAGAAGAATATAAGGAAAAATAAAAAAATGGCCCTTCTCTCCTGGAAACTAAGAAGGGCCATTAACTCGCAGCTGCTTGACGGAAGAAGATTACTTCTTTTTTGAAGATTTTTTCTTCTTGGTTTTCTTCTTTGCCGTTTTCTTCTTTGCAGCTTTTTTCTTGGTTTTCTTCTTTGCAACTTTCTTCTTTGCGGCTTTCTTCTTTGCAACCTTCTTCTTGGCTACTTTCTTCTTGGCTTTCTTTTTTGCCAACTCTTACTCACCTCCTTTAATGAAAAAAAGTTAAAGTATTGATAAAGTTAAGGTTATGCATTCTATAGTTTTCCGGGTTTGTTGGTAAAGAGATCGGGTTGGGGGTCGGGTTTGGGGATGAGTTTGGGCGGTTTCCGCTGTCCCTTGATTTTTCGAATTGCCTCAATGTCTTCGCGGGTAAAAAGCCGCCAGTTTCTGTCGGAGCGTTGCACCTCCTTAATTTTTCCTTCTTTAAACCATCGCAACAATGTTTGACGTGTGATTCCCACTTCTTTGGCCACCTGAGTTGTTGTGTAATATTCTACCATAGCAAATTTACGGTAAAAAAAACTGTTATAATTTACTGTAAAAAATAACTGTAATATTCATGAAATATATACCTGAAATCCTATTTGTCAAGGAGAAAAATAAAAAAAATGGAAAAAAGAAGTATGAAGGACGTCAGGGAAATTCCTGCAACCTGCATCATTTGCAAGAAAATTATTTTTTTTTAACTTGAAAGAGACGCATTTGAAGTACAATTCAAACGAACGTTTGAATTGATCGGTACAGCCATGGCAGATACAAAAGAACAGATTCTTGATGCAGCGGAAAAACTTTTTGCGGAAAAAGGGTTTGCCGCAACCTCCACCCGCGCGATTACTGATGCCGCGAAAGTGAATCTATCGGCTGTCAATTACCACTTTGGTTCCAAGCAGGGGTTGGTCTACGCGGTATTCAGGCGGCGTGTTCGGAGCATCAACGCGGAACGTATACGCATGCTGGAGCATTATGAATCAGAGGCGGGTGGGCAATCTGTTGCACCGGATAAAATTATGATTGCCTATATTGCACCGGCCATACGGTTGTGCGAAAAGAAAGAATATTACATGCGCCTGATGGGCCGGATCTATTCTGAACCTGGCGATTTTCTGGGCGAACTGTATAAAAAGGAATTTGCAAAGGTCATGGAGCGGTTTCCAACTGCGATTATGAAAGCCGTACCCGGCTTGAGTGAGGAGGAGTTCTTCTGGAAAGCGCATTTTATTTTGGGGGTTCTCTCTCACACCATGTCCGCGGAATTCTATCTGCGACTTATTTCAGACGGCAAATGTTCGTATTCGGACGTGCAGGCAATGATAAAGCGAATGACGGATTTTACTGTTGCCGGTCTTACAGCATCAACCGGCAGCTCTCATAAGGACACGGACACATGAACGAAGACAAGCTGAATCGCTTACCCTGGCGTATTACCGGAGTAATCATCGGGCTGATCCTGTTGTTAATCCTCATCAGCATTCTGCTTCCGGAAAAAAAACTGGAAAAACTGGAAAAGAAACTTGTGAATGTAGAGATTCAGACCCTTGAGACGGTACGGTTTGATGAGATGCTCGAACTCCCGGCCCGGATACACGCGGACCGAACCGGCAGCGTAAGTTCCGAGCTTGCGGGAAAACTTGCCAAATGGCTCAAGGCCGAAGGAGAGAATGTGTCCAAAGGAGACGTCGTGGCTGAACTGGATAAGTCCTCCCTTGTCTCAAAACTGCAGGAACTTGAAATCCGAAAGAAGCGAGTGGCGCTGTCTGCGGAAATTAAGGATCGGGATATCACCATTGCAAAGAACAGCCTGCGCCAGGCAACGGCCGCTCTCAAGTCACTGAACGTACAGCTGGCATCGGCCAGAGCCCGAAAAAAGCTCGCGCAAAAGGAATACAAGCGAATCAAGGCGCTTCATGACAGCGATGTCGTCAATGACTCGCAGTTTGATACCGCTGAAGACGCCTTGACACAGGCAGCGCTTTCGGTAGATAATATTGTTGAGTCCGTGACCCAGGCCGAAGCCGGGCTGGACTCTGCCGGCATACAGCTTGAACAGGCCAAGGCCCGGCTGGCCATGAGCCGGGCACAGGTCCGGGAAACAGAGACTGCGATCCAGACGCTCAAAATTGATATCAGTAAATGTGAATTGCGGGCACCGGTTAATGGACGCCTGGATGAGCACCTGGTGTATCCCGGTGAATATACAGGCCCGGGGCAGCCGGTCTGCCGTATTTATGATCTGGCCCATGTGCGGGCCTTCGTCCAGGTGCCGGACCGCTACATTTCGTTTCTTGATCCGGATGCGGAGGGTATTGACCGGTTTATCAAACAGAAAATGACTCACCTGCGCAGAAATATACAGGCAGAGATTCTTCTTCCGGGCATGCCGGTTTATGCCGAGAACCAGAAGAATACCATACCGCTGTCCGCTCAGATTGTCCGGGTCGCAGAAGCCTCTGATCCTCAGAGCAATACTTTTACCGTCGAGCTTCGGGCACTCAATGTCGGAAAGGTACTCAAGCACGGCATTCTGGCCACAGCACGAATTCGATACCTGACCTATGACCGGGCCATTGTGGTTCCCATGAGCTGCATTCAAGTAACGGACAAAGGACCAAGGGTTCTGGTGATTGAGCAGAAACCAGCGGTAGAAAACAATGTGATATTCAATATTCCGAACACCTATGAATGGATAACTGCGGGTAAACAGCGTTTTCTTATTCCCAGGATTGGAAACAAGCGCTCAATCGCCCGGGTACGCTCCATTGTTCCCATATCGATTCAGAAAGATTCTGTTCTGGTCAGCGGAGAACTCAAGCCCGGTGATCTGCTGATTATCTCGGGCTGGAAAGGTGTGATGAGTGGAGAAGAAGTAAACATTGTGGTCAAGGACGGAGACCTGTTGTGAGATTGACCAATTATTCCATTAATCATTTCATGGCTGTATTGCTTTTCTGTGTGGGGATTGTCGCATTCGGGTTGATGAGTTATTATGCGCTGCCCCGGGAAAGCTTTCCCGAAGTGGACCTTCCGTATATCGTGATTATGACCACCGACCCGGGATCCAATCCCACGGACGTGGAGACATCCATCACCATTCCCATTGAAGAGGAACTGGAGGGCATTGAGGGCATGAAGAAGGTGATCAGCCTTTCGGCCGAGAGTTCCTCCATGATGAGTGTGGAGTTTTACCCGGAAGTGGATATTGACGTGGCCCTGCGGCGCGTCAAAGATGCGGTGGACCGGGCCCGTGCTGACCTGCCGGATGATGTGGATGAGCCGCTGGTCAAGGAGTTTTCCACGTCCAGTTTTCCGGTGTTGACCTATCAGATCGTGGGCAGTGAGAATACCGCACGCTCGGAAATCTACGAACTGGCGGAGATAATTCAGGACCGGATCAAGCTGGTCCGGGGTGTGCTGGATGTGGATAAACAGGGGGTGCGGGATCGGGAGATCCTGATTCAGGTCGATCCGGAGCGACTGAGCTTTTACAACATAACACTTGATCGCGTCACTTCGATTTTGATGTTTTCCAACCGTAACGTCTCTGCCGGTTCTGCGGACTCAGAAACCACGCGCATCATGATGCGCGTGCCCGGGGAGTTCAAGAATGTCGGTGACATCTTCAACCTGGTCATTGGATTTACCCAACAGTCCGGACCGATTTATCTCAAAGATGTGGCAGATGTCTACTACAGTTTTGAAGACGAACGATCCCGTGCCCGGTTTTATGATTTTCGGGCTGCGGACGGTCAAAAAAGTCTCGGCAAATATACACCGCCGCGCAAATCCGTCGGGCTTGTGGTGAGAAAAAAGAGCGGTGCCAACCTGCTGAAAGTCAAAGAGCGTATTCAGCAGGAGATCAACCGCTATCCGTTGCCCAAGGGTATTGAGATTATTACATCCATGGATCAGTCCAAAGATATTAAAATGATGGTTTCAGACCTGGAGAACGGTATCGGAACATCCCTGCTCCTGGTGCTTATCGTGATTCTGATTGGTCTGGGGCTTCGAAACGCGATTCTCGTTTCGCTGGCCATTCCCTTTTCCATGCTTCTGTCTATTATCATAATTCATATGATGGGCCTGACTTTGAACATAATTGTACTCTTTGCTCTGATTTTGGCTTTGGGCATGCTGGTGGACAATGCCATTGTGATTGTGGAAAACATTTACCGCCATTATTCCATGGGCACGTCCCGGGTCAAGTCCGCCATGCTTGGAACCGCAGAAGTGGCCTGGCCCGTGATCTGTTCCACGGCAACTACCGTGGGCGCTTTTCTTCCGTTGGCGTTCTGGCCAGGTATGATGGGAAAGTTTATGCGCTACCTGCCCATGACCGTTATCGTTGTGCTGCTCAGCTCTCTTTTTGTGGCCCTGGTTATCAATCCGACCCTGGCCGCGCTGTTGATGAAGAAAGGAGACGGGAACACAGACACCGAGTCCGAACGTCCGGATTACTGGCTGGTCTGCCGGTACAAAGGATTTCTGGAATTCATGCTTTTGCGTCCGGTCTGGTCCCTGACGACCGGAGTTGCATTTCTTGTGCTGGTGATTACCGCTTATCAAGTTTTTGGATCCGGTGTGGAATTCTTTCCAACTCTGGATCCACCCTTTGTCGTGTGCAGTATCAAACCGCCGGACGGAATGTCCCTGGATGCATCGGATAAAATCTGCCGTCGCCTGGAAGCCCGTCTGTTCGCCAAAGACGGCAGTGAATACGAGCGTCCCATCCCCAATCTCAAATACGCCGAAGTCATTGTGGGGCTGGAAGAAGGCATGGGCAGCGGATTCGGCGATCAGAACCAGGGCGCTATCCGGATCAACCTTAGCTTTGTTGACCGGGAATACCGGACCGAGCCCACCAGCAAAACCGTTACAGGGATTCGTCGTCGGATCCGCGGGTTGGATTTCTCTGGTAAGAAACAAGTTGCCCCTCCGCTTTACGGAGCGGAATTTGATGTGTTTACACCCCAGGAAGGGCCGAAAACCGGCAAACCGGTTTCCGTGGACATCTTTGGTACTGACCTCAACCGGATGACCCGGGTTATCAACGATATGAAGAAACTCATCCGGAGTACTCCGGGAACCGCGAAACCTACGGACGATGCGGTGACCGCACAGCCTACGCTTGAATGGACCGTGGACAAGGCCAGGGCCGGCATGTTCGGACTGGACCAGGGACTTGTCAGTAATGTAATGAAACTGGCGGTGGGCGGTATTATTGCGGGAACGTACGGTCATGGAGATGATGAACAGGACATTCGTCTGCGTCTGCCGGAAGATTATCGTTTGAGTACAGGGAAACTTCAGAACGTAACCGTGCCCGCACCCTCGGGATCGGCTGTGCCGCTGGTTACACTAATGCAGGCCAGACTGATTGCCGGTCCTGTGGCCGTCAAGCATCTGAACGGAAAACGTAAACTCAATGCCAGCGCCGAAGTCCAGCAGGGAATTCGTCAGGATTCGGATATCCGGAAGAAATTTCAGGAAAAAGTAAAGAAATATAAATTTCCTGCCGGCATTGAATATGAATTCGGAGGAGCTGCGGAAGAAGAGCAGAAAGCTCAGACGTTTCTTTCTACAGCGTTTTTAATCGCAATATTTATTATTACCATGATCCTGGTTGTTCAGTTTAATTCGATTTCCGCGTCCGTGATTGTGATGTTCTCCGTAGTTCTTTCCCTGATCGGAGTTTTCTTCGGTCTGCTGGTCCTCCGTCTTCCGTTCGGAATTATCATGACCGGCATTGCAATTATTTCTTTGGCTGGAGTGGTTGTCAACAATGCAATCGTTCTGATTGATGCGATCCGGCGGTTTGAAGAACGGGAATCCTCGGTGCAGGAAGCCATTATCACCGCATCCATGATCCGTTTCAGACCTGTGCTGCTTACCGCGATTACCACCATTCTCGGACTCCTTCCCATGGCCCTCAAGCTGACCATTGACTTCAGCGGTCTGACCATTCTGTATGATACCGAGTCTGCGCAGTGGTGGCAGAGCATGGCCATATCCGTGATCTTCGGTCTGCTTGTTGCCACGGTCCTGACTCTGGGCGTGGTCCCTACCTTTTACCTGCTCTTTTACCGTGCCCGAAAATATATGGAAAAGCGTGCTGGTGTTACGTTTGATTTGAAAGAGTGACAGCGGTCTATGGCTGAAAAAAGGTCGATAGTCGATGGCTGATTTTAAAAGATAACAGCGAAAATCACGAAAGGCACGGAAGAAAAGACAACTGTAAAATGATTGAACCACAGATGACAAAGTTCACAGAGAAAAGAAGTAACAGATTACAAATAACTGATAACCGCTTTTTAGACGGGATTAACAGGATTGACAGGATAAAAGATAAAAGCGTTTGGGGTTGTCTGTCGTACTGAAACGGCATTCTGCTTTTTATTGCGTCATCTGCGTCTCTTGCGTTTCATTTATCCTGTGCAGTTATTCTGCACATCCAGTCCAAACAATCTGTGGTTGCGTTTAAAACTGAATAATGGGAACGCTGAAGACGCAAGAGAAGCTATGGAAAGACCTGCGGTGTTTTGTACCGCACTGTCTTACTCTGAAAGTACCTGTTTAACCATTTTGAGCAGGTGGCTGGGGGAGAAGGGTTTCTGGATATAGCCTGCGGAATTTTCCTTGTCCAGGATCTGTTGCACACGATCGTCTGTTTTGGGTAAAGCGGTGAGAACCAGTGTTGGTGGGGCCTGGGAGGTCTCAAGGCTGGCATTCTCCAGATCAGTGTCCAGGGCCGTGAAGGCTGTGTGGCCGGAGAGTCCGGGCATTACAATGTCGAGAATAATCAAATCAAAGTCTTCTTCGGTCTTCTGGATGGCTTCCCACCCGTCAGCAGCTTCCTCAATATCAAATTTATTTTCAAGGGTCTTGCGTATCACCCGGCGGATTTTTTCCTCATCTTCGACAATCAGTATTTTCTTGCGAATGATCTCATCCGACATAGAGCAATCCTTTGAATTAAAGTTTATGTTTATGATTATAAATCAGCCGGCAGGAAAATCAAAAGGTATTTCAGAATATCTGAAGGGGATCAGGGGGCAGGTGTGGCATTTTGTGTCACTCCTTTTTCTCTTCCAGGCTCTTGAGCTTTTCCGTGCCTTTGGCAAGCTGTTCATTGATCTCAGTGATGCTCTGGCTCTGATCACCCATGGAGTCGAGCAGCAGTTTGACTTCATCCATATCTCCCTGTTCAATACTTGATTTGAGGGCGTCATAGGCATCGTTGAGCATCTGCACCGGCTCCGAGAGTCGTGTGGAAACGTCATGAAGCATGTTGCTCTTGGCAGTACTCATTTTACGGTAGACAATGGTCTGTTCAAGAATCTTTCGCTTCTGAAGGCTGCGGTTTACAGCCATGGTAATCATATTCAAGTCTTTGAGCGGCTTGAGCAGGTATTCGTCGCATCCGGCGCCCATTACTTTTCGAGCCGATTCCAGAGATCCGTAACCGGTCAGTACAATTGTGATTAGAGATGGAAGCTTTTCTTTGGCCTTTGCGATCAGCTCTTCCCCTTCCATCTGCGGCATGTTCAGATCCGTTATCAATACGTCAAACCGTTTATCGCTGAGTATCTCCAGCGCGGTTTCCGGATTATTGGTGTTGGTTACTTCGTATCCGGATTCTTCCAGTGTCATGGAAATGATATCTGTAATCATTTCCTCGTCATCTACAACAAGTATGTTTTTTGTATTCATAATAATTATTCCTGTCTGTCCTGTTCTATAATTTCAAGAAAAAGAGACCGTTATTCCGAAAGCCCTTTTACTAAAATCTGCATTTTTTCTTTATCATATACGAGCATACCTGCCCGCATGGTGTTGGTTACATGGTATACCGCAGAGCCCATCATTACATGCACATGCGGATGAATGGTATTAAAGGCCTTGAGTCTGCCCTGGCTTTCCTCCAGCGCCTGTTGCTCCAGTTCTTCAATCTTTTTCAAGACTTTCTTCTCGGTATATTTGAGAACAACGGATTTTTTCTTGAGTGCGGTGACTTCATTCCGGGTCCGGGCCGGCAGATTGTCGGCCTTCATGGACTTGCCAACGATCTTTTCAATAGACTTGGTGATCTTGATCAGCATCTGACGAATCTGTGAGGCCTGTTGTTCGTATTGTTCGATTTCTTTCTGGTTTTCCATATTGATGCCGATCATGATGTTGGTCTGCGGCTCGTTCTGCGCGCCGAAGATCTTGGCCTCAACAAGTTCACCCGCTTTGCAGGCACCGCCGGCGATCATTCCCTTGCCCTTGCACACCGAGATGGACTTGCCGGCGACCAGTTTGCTGTGAAGAACCGCTCCCCGAATGGTGATATTTCCGGTCGCGTACACGGTGCCCTTTTCCACGTATTTGGCGTCAAAATCCGCTGCCGAGGAAATATGACATCGGCCTCTGCCGGCAACGCCTTCTTTGACAAAGACAGAGCCGGTCTTGGAAACCACGACCGAACCTTCCACACCGCCGTTGACTTCAATGTCATCCCGGGCGGTGACAGAGAATCCGTCGCGGATATAGCCCTGAACCTTAACCCCGCCCTCAAATTCAATGTTGCCGGTCTCCATGTCCACATCCCCGTTGACTACATACAGGGTTTTTACATGGATCATGGTTTCTGTCCGCTGAACAACCCCGTCAACCTCGGAATAAAATTCGTGTTTCTCGCTGTCAAAACGAACGTTCTCACCCGCATCGAGTCGTACCGGTTCGCCGGATTTTGCGGGTATGGGCAGGCCGAGGATGTTTTTGCCGGGTATGCCTTCGGTGGTCGGTATAACGCGTGCCAGTGGATCATCCTTCTTTACATTTACGATATGTGCTTTTCCACGGTAATCGAACTGTCCTTCTTTGTCCACCACCTCCTCACGACCGCCGGTTTCAAAGAGAAGTCTTATCGAACCGTTTTTGCCGTGTGTGGGCAGAGTACCTTGAGCGATTTCCGTGTTCAGGATCCGCTGATCCTGTTTGAGGCAGACATCGAGCACTTCACGGATTTTGACATGATCGAACCCGTGGACAATATCCCGGTCCTTCAGATGGTCGATGACCTTCTTGAGCGTGACCGGTTCTCCTTTGCCTTCCGGAGGTGAGACCGAAAGAAATGCCTTCATGTTGTCTTCAGAGATTGTAACGCTGAAAATGCCGTCCCGGGATATTTTCTCCTGGACCTGCCGGGACGTGCCATCATTGCCGAGTTCGCTGAGCTGTTTTATTTCCTTTCTCAGTTCATCGTCCAGATCATTGTAATTGGAGAGTATTTCATCAAAAATCCGGTCTTCATTCTCAACCGCATCGGTGCCTTCAAGCTTTGCAATGTCTTTTTCCAGACCCATCAGCTCAAGGTCAAATGCGGAGAGGCTCTCCTGGCTCTTCGATGTTTTTCTTGATGCGTCTGACTTTACAGAGACTCGGAGGATGTATTTCTTTTTTCCCAGGCCGAGGATTCCCTTTTTTCCGTATTGTACGACTTCATAGTCAATGGAATCCAGCGCTACGTTGAGCTTTGACGCCGCTTTGTTCAGGCAGTCGGATATGGATTCACCCTGGACTTTATACGCTTTTTTTGCCAAAATTAATTTCCGTTTGTAGAATCAGGTACGGCTTTGGTTCTCAGCCTGCAAGAATCTCATCTACGCATTGAATCAGAGAGCTCGGCGTAAACGGTTTTTGCAAATATCCTGCCACATTGTTTTTCTCCAGCAACTCCGAAACCCGCTGATCGCTTTTGGGCAGAGCGGTAAGCAGCAGTGTGGGGGGGGCCTGGGCCGTTTCAATGCTCGCGTTGTTGTAATCACTGTCCAGGGCACTGAAAGCCGTATGACCGGAAAGTCCGGGCATCATGATGTCAAGGATGATCAGGTCGTATGTCTGTTCCGTCTTCTGTATGGCTTCCCAGCCGTCTGCGGCTTCCTCAACCGTGTATTTTTTCTCCAGAGATTTTCTGGCGATCCGACGTATGTTGTCTTCGTCTTCAACAATCAGGACTCTGGGTGTTGGGGTTTCATTTGACATGACAGGTTCCTTGTTACCGAAAGTTTACTGTGTGCGCCTTCTATTTCAAACTTCATTATACCCATACTATTATATCCCGAGCCTGCAGGGAGTCAAATGATAAAATTATTCCAGGGGCAGTGTTATTTCAAAGACGGTTTTTTCATCCGTTGAGGATCTAAGTTGTATTGTGCCGTTGTGTTGCTCCAGGATGCCGTGGGCAACACTCAGTCCAAGGCCGACCCCCTCACCGGTCTTTCGGGTTGTAAAGAACGGATCGAATATACGGTCCTGAATGTGCTGCGGAACAGGAGTGCCGCTGTCGGAAATGGACATGACCACTGTGGTCTCAGTTCGGGCAGTGTGGATTTTAATGCTGCCCGGTTTGCCGGTGTCTTCGATGGACTGGATTGCGTTGACCAGCAGATTTTCAATCGCGTTCTGCAGCTGATAAAAGTCCCCCTGGATTAGCGGCAGATCTGCGCAGTAATCCGTTGTCAGGTCGATGCCGGCATTGTTCATTCGCTGCGAAAGAATGCGCAGCGCATTGCCGATGATATCGTGCAGATCGCATTCACGAACGGTCGGATTCATCAGCTTGGTAAACTGCATCATCCCCTCCACGATATCCCTGCAGCAAAGCGCGGCTGTGTTGATTCGGGAGAGTTCCTTGGCGATATGTTCAAGACCGGTTCGGTTGCTCAATACCTGCGCGTAGCCGATGATTCCGGTCAGGGGGTTGTTCAGTTCGTGGGAGATGCCCTCGACCAGCCGGCCCAGAGATGTTAACTTGTCGGCTTTTCGGTTTTTTTCTTCGGTCTCAATCCGGTCGGTTATATCCATGAACGTACCGATCAGACCGCCAACGTCTCCGGTCTCATTCTCATAGGTTGCCTTGTAAAAGATTACATCACGCATGCGTCCGTCCTGATGTTTGACTTTGGACTGATAGGTCTGGTTTCCGGGGTTGTCAAAGAGTTCCCTGTCCTTGAGATCGTACTGCCTGGCAACGTCAGGGGGGGAAATGTCATACACAGTTTTACCCAGAATACGTTCCCTGGTTGTACCGATAAAGTTTTCAAAGGCCCTGTTGCATGCCAGGTACTTTCCCCCCGCAGACTTGTAGAAGATGGGTGCCGGTATGGTGTCGACCAGTGTGTCCAGAAAACGGTTCTTTTCCTGGATTTGCTTTTCCGTATCTTTGAGCGCGGAGATGTCCATAAAGCTGTCCAGAATGTATTTCTTCCCGTTCAGAGTCAGCAGACGCACGGTCTTGAGAACCGGTATTTGCGAACCGTCTGCCCGGACGAGTACGCGCTCAGATCGTTCAATCTCCTGGCCAAGATCTGTGATCGGACACTTTCCAACCTCTGCCGGGCAGATGAAGGAATGACAGACCTTTCCGAGAATATCATCTCTGGGCAGGCCGATCATTTCTTCGGCTACCGGATTGATATCAACAATGGTGTGTGTCTGAGCTTCGATCAGCGCGATTCCGGTTAGGACCGAAGAAAAAATACTCTTTAACCGCGCCTCGTTCTCTCTGAGGTGGCAGTCAACCTGATGCCGCTCTGTAACATCTCTGGCAATGTTGACCAGGGAGGTGATTTGTTTATCGTTATCCCGGATGGGATTGACCGTGATTTCAAAGAAATGGTCCCGGACTGGATGCATCAGGCAGAGCGTTACAGGCTTGCCGGTTTTGATAGGCTGTTCAAGAGCATTCTCGTGAAATTGGTAATCCCCCTGGCTGTAGAAGTCAGCAAAGGGTTTTCCGCAGAGCGACTCAGGATCCTGCCCGGCAAAGGAGGCAAAGGCCTGGTTGACCCGCTTAATCCGAAAATTTGTGTCAATAATACAGACATGATCCTGAATCGCGTCAAAGGAGGCACTCCATTCCGCTGCCATCTGCCTGGCCTGATCTTCGGCTTTTTTCCGGCTGAAGAGTTCCGGTACTTCAAAAACCGCATGAATGCGTTTTTGTGGATTATTTCGGATATGCTGATGGATGTATCCCTCGAGTTTGTCCGGAGGTGCCATGATAAAGGTGCAGTTATCATCACCGCACGCGCGGCAGCTGAGTTCGGTTGCAACCAGTGGCATGCCGAAACTTTCCTCGTACCAGCCGGACGAATATCCCGCGTTCATAAAACATACAGGAAAATCCGGCTTGCTTCCAGACTGTATCCAGGCGTCAGACTCAAACGAATACGGGTGATGGTATTTCAGAAAATAACTCTCATCCGGGGCCGGTCGGCTTTCGGGCAGGATATCCACGTAGGCCCATCCGCTGTGAGCAAAATGCAGTGGTCCGGCGGACAGTCTGTCCACCGGATCGGTCAGATTCATCTTTTCATGAAAGGCTTTTGCATCCGATATGCCGATCGCATGAGCAACGTCAAAGAGCAGATTTCTGGCAAAGTCTTCTGCATCTGCCCGGTCTTTTTCCGAATACATTCGCTGGATCAGGCCAAAGAATTCAACGCTCATGGCCCCGGCACGGATCATGATATACCGTTCGCCCATAATATCAATCGTGCCCTTTGACGGATCCCGCTTCAGGGACTCAAAGTGATCACTGACAAACTCCTGGGCCTTTTCAAAGAGGGGGGCAAACGGTTCAGGGGCGGTTACGTGTTCAAGCATTCTGCGGAGCTCTCCTTTAGAATCTGCTGAATGGTCTGCAGCAGGTTTTTCATGTTGTACGGTTTGCGGATGAACGGAACATTCTTATCCCGTATTCGTTCGTCCTGGGATTTGGCGCTCGAGTACCCGCTGCCCAGCAAAGCCTTGAGTCCGGTTTTTTTGGATTGCAGGGATTCGATCAGATCAATACCGTTCTGGTTCGGCAGAATGGTATCCGAGAAAACCATGTCGAATTTCATGTTTTGTTCAGAAAAGATTTCTACAGCCTGTTCGGCATTTTCTGCAGAAATAATTGAGTACCCGGCATCCTTGAGAATAAGCTGCGTGATTTTCCGAACCTGTTGGTCATCTTCGACCAGGAGGATGCGACCCTTTGATTTTTGTATACGAATGTCACTTGCATCTTCGTTTTTTTTATTCCTGTTCTGCTTGTTCATGTTCAGCGGCAGATGGATGTCAAACACTGTGCCGGATCCCGGTTGACTTTTCACCTGGATCCATCCGTTGTGTTCCTTGACAATTCCCTGGACCACGGAAAGCCCCAGGCCGGTTCCCTGGCCGCGCTTTTTAGTTGTGTAAAAGGGATCAAAGATGTTTTTCCGGGTGTCCTCGTCCATACCGTGACCGTTGTCAGCTACAGTGATTCGGGCATACGGACCGGCTGTTGGCTGCAAAACAACTGAGGGAATGTCTGCTTGCGGAATTTCTGTCAGATGTTGCGTGAAAATGGTCAGGGTACCGCCTTCAGGCATGGCATCCCGCGCATTGACTGCCAGGTTCATGATGACCTGCTCTATGTTGCCCTGGTCAGCGCAGAGTTCCGTGAGTTGGGGATCAAACTCGGTAAGGATTTCTACATCTTCTCCAATCAGGCGTTTGAGCATCTTGAGCAGATGTTCGATTGCCTGGTTGGGGCTGAACAGCGAGTAGTTCATGGATTCCCGGCGACTGTACAGAAGCAGCTGACGCGTCAAGTCGGATGCCCGCTCTGAGGCCTTGCTGATGTTCTCGATGAATTTCTGAACAGGGCTGTTCTCATCTGTTTTCATGGCCAGGTACTGGGTATTGCCCTGGATCACGGTCAGCATGTTGTTGAAGTCATGAGCCACGCCCCCGGCCAGGGTGCCGATGGCTTCGAGCTTCTGTGACTGCTGGAGCTGCTCTCTGAGCTGGTTTTCTTTTTCCTGAAATTTCTTCCGTTCTGTTATGTCTCTGAAAATACCCAGCAGCAGTTTCTGGTCTCCGATCAAGACAGGCTGAGCATTGACATCGCAATATACAATGGTATTGTCTTTTTTCTGCACAGGAATGTCTTCTGCCAGAATAATCTCTCCGCTTGCCTGCTTTTGAAATTGATCCTGCACATAATCAAAGTCTTCTTTGGGATGGATGTCGGATATGTGCCGTCCGATCAGCTCGTCAGCCTCACAGCCTGTTATCTGGCTGATTCCCTGATTGGCCAGGATAATTTTTCCAGAGACCGGATCCGCGGCAAGAATACCATCCGAAATCTGGTTGAAGATTGCCCGGAACTTGGCGTCACTCTCGTGCAGCTGCTGGCACATCTTGCGGTAACGATTGTCATTCTGCTCCAGATTCCGGGGTCGCTCACGCACTCTTTGTTCCAGAGTTGCATTGTTCTTTTCAATAGTTTTTTCAGCCTGTCTTCGCTTCTCAATCTCGAACAGGAGTTTTAACTGTTCTTCAACGACTTTTCCGAACGATTCGAGCAACTCCTGGAATAATTTCGGATCATTTGAGAATCTGACGGGATTTGAAGCCAGTATGCACAGGGTACCGAATGCCTCTCCAGAAGGCCAGTGAATGGGAATACCCAGGTAGGATGTCATGTTGAGAGGAATATCGGGACTGGTTTTCCATTCATCATATAGTCGAGCATCATCAATATACAGCAGTCGGTCTTCATTCATGACTTTTTCGCAGTAAAGCGTGCCTTTTAAAACTTCTTTTTCACCTGTTTTGTAGGGATTACCACTGGTTCGACTGCTCACAAAGACTTCGATCTCTTTTTCATGAACCCGCATGATGAGCGCGGCGGGAGCACTGAAAACAGCGGCAAGCGTATCAACCATGTTCTGCCACTGTTGAATTGTTTCTGCAGGAACATCCCGCTCAAGAACCTTATATTTCTTTTCGGCCACGGACCCCATCCCTTTCTCTAACCGAATATCACTTCAAGAGATTGTGAGTTGATATCCGGAAAGCATTTTAGATGAAAGATTCCAACATCAATTACTTTAAGCGCATTTTTCTGTATATTTCGAATTAGCAGTATAGCTAATATTCGCATTAAAGTCAAGCTGTTTATAGTATATGATTTCTTATATGGTGATTATTCCGCTGTTTGAGAGGATACGGGTTCAGATCCGCTGCAGGTTCTTCTTGACTTTGAGGATTACGTTCTGTTCTTTGAGAAAGACATCAACGACCTTGCGGTCGATCTTCTTGTTTTTGGCTTCTTCCATCAGGATTTGCACGCCTTTTTCGTGGGGACGTTCCTCATGATAGGGGCGCTTCATGGTGGAGGCATCGTAGATGTCAGCGACAGTGACAATACGCATTTCTATCGGGAGGTCCTTTTTCGTAAGACCAGAGGGGTAGCCGCTGCCGTCGAGTTTTTCGTGATGATGAAGGGCAATGTCATGCGCCATCTTGATAAATTTTGAGGAAACATCTTCGACCAGACGGCTGAGGATGCTGGCGCCGATACGGGTGTGGTTCTTCATGGCATTGAATTCGTCATCTGTGAGTCTGCCGGGCTTGCGAAGGATTTCATCCTGAATTGCAATTTTGCCGATATCATGCATGACCGAAGCTTTTTTCAGGTTTTCGCACAATTGTTCTGAAAGACCCGACCCCTTCGCCAGAATACAGGCAATTTCGCTCAAGCGCTCATTGTGATGCTGCGTGTCTGAGTCCCGTGCGTCGCCGACAAAGCCGAGCGTGCGGACCAGGGAGGTAGTGATTTTTTCAAAATCCGGGATCTTGGCGTGTTCAATGGCATTGGAGATCCGCGCCAGAACAAGGCCGGAGGGAAAGGGTTTCTGGATGATGTCATAAAATCCCTGCTGAAAGAGGCTCTTGTACATGGTCTGCTGCAGGTCGCCGGTTATACCGAGTATGGGCAGGTGGGGAAAGTGCTGTCGTATTTTCTTCGCAGTAACAAAGCCGTCCATGACCGGCATGTTGATGTCCAGGATTACGGCTGCCGTGGGCAGGTCGGAGTTGATCAGGCTGTTCAGGAGCAGCTTGCCGTTGGAAAACGTGTTGACATCATATCCCTTATCCGTGAGAATCGTGGATAGAATCTTTCGGACACCCTCTTCATCATCGGCAATCAGGATTCGGTTGGACATGGGTACGCCTCCGTTGTTGAAATGAAACCGGAAAAAACCACTGACAGAACCGGAGATGTAAAACGTACATGAAACAGGAGATCATTGTAAATGAACGCGCGGCAATTGCAATGTTTTTTTATTATGCATTGCCGAATGACAGAGTCTGTGAATTGGGCCATGTTCTTTGCGTCTGGAGCGTTCCCATAATTCAGTTTTAAAGGCAACCACAGCGAGTTTGGGTAAAACGCTTCAACGCAGTGCGCCAACAAAGCAACCGCTTCCTAATCCTTTGCTGGTGGTTACCGGGTAATCTTCGGGTTCGTTGCCAGTGTTGTTCGGGGGCGCTTCGGAGCCGTCTGCTGACTGAAATGTTTCAGAGGGTGTCGTGAATATAAACGAAGGAACTTCCAGGCCGTCAAAGGCGGGGTCCTGACTCTTCAGACGGAATGAAAGACAGCCGGATCCGCAGACACCGGATCCGGCATGCAGTGTTATGTTTCGGGTCGTGTCCCATTCGGAGGGAGAAATGTCCAGGGATGACGCGGAAAGTGCTACGCAGTCACAGGACGGAATATCAATGTGAACATCCGCGGAAGGACGGTGGGGCAGACGTATATCAAGCGTCAGGCCGTCAGGTGATGAAATTGTACCGGTTCCGGAAGGGTCACAGACCATCAGGCCTGGTGTGTCGTTGTCTGTGATCTGAACGCATATTTCAGAAACGCCCAGGCCGTCGTATTCCGGATCTGCGCTGATAACGGTATAACTCACGGTTTCTGTGTGCGTACCTTCGATCAGCAAATCATCTGCGGCCTTGAGCGTGATCACCCGTGGGGATGACCAGTCCCGGGGAGAGAAGCATAGACGCGAGGGCTCGGTAGTGATTTGCAGCCCAGTGTCAAGAATAACATTTACTTCATTCAGCGGGGCTGTGGAGAGCTGCATTGTAAGCGTATCTTCGCCCAAACCTTCATTCAGCAGGGTTCCGCTGCCGCTTTGAGTAATCAGCAGCGCCGGGGTGTCATTATCTGTGACAGTAAAGCTGATCTCTGTATCCGGCAGGCTGGTGTATTCCGGATCCAGGCTGTTTGATGTGTGAGTGATGCTGCGGGTTCGTGCGGCTTCGGCCCGACTGTTGTCCGGAACGCAAAGAGTGACTACCTGGGGAGTGTTCCAGTTCGCGGGAGTGAAGGCCAGTTCTGTCTGCGAAAGAACAATTTCTGTGTGCGTGAAAAGTGAAAGAATTACATCCTCTTCAGGTTTTGTACAGAGAACAACAGCGTACCGTTCGGATGCCCCGCCTTCATTCAGTTGAATATCCGCTCCACTGTGCAGAATGCGTATGCCGGCTGCAGGTATGTCCGGTGGCGTATCGGAAGAATTCGAGGGATTGTTTTGCGAAAAGACGGCAGCTGAAAGGCCTGCCAGGCAGGTAAGAAGAAACACCGAGATCCTGATTCTGCTGAAATTCCATAATGTCTGCATTTGATGTCCCCGAAAAGGATTGTTATCTTCCATTGTTTTCAATTTATATCCTGATGTTTTGCAAACCCTATTCCAATACGCAGATTTAAACACTGATCCGGTGTGAACCCCGATAAATACTGCATTTGATTTTTTCAGCACTCCAGCATTCTGCAATTTTCCAATCAGACAAGACTCGTAGTACTGAGTAATAAAGTAACACTTGAAAAGGGTGAATGCAGTATATCTGCGATTACCCTCTGCTATTGAGCAGGTTATGACGATGCCAACATGTGTTCAAAATCCGACAGTGTAGGCTATTGAAAAGAAGGAAAGGTTCTAAAAGGACATATAAGGTTCTGTTTATCAAAGTAATACAAGGTGCTCTTTTTTGTCAGACAGCGGCAGCGGTAAAGAGTGAAGAAGAGAGAAGCAGGGCTCAGACTCCTCACTTTTCAGCGCCCTTGTTCCATTCTGTTAATTCCACATGAGGCGGATCAAGTGCATGCTCCTGGTGCTCGGTGCTTCCAATTCTTTCGCAGTCAGCTATCGACGTAAGACCATCGCCTATTGACTGCAGTTACCTGCCTTCACAGCAATCCCGTACTCATTGATTTTGTTTGTCAGTGTGTTGCGGTGGACGCCTGCGGCGGCTGCGGCCTGGGTGATATTATTTTCGTTTCTTTTGAGCAGGCGGGTGATGTAGTCCTTTTCAAAATGCGCAACCGCGTCCTTAAGGGGGAGGTCCAGGCGGTTATTTATCCCGATCTGGTTCGGATCGAGTATTTCCCGGGGCACGTGTTGGGTGTTGAGCTGGGTTCCGTTGCAGAGGATCATCATGCGCTGGATGATATTTTCCAATTCGCGGATATTGCCTGGCCAGTGGTACTGGCGGAAGAGTTTGAGAATGGACGGCTGTACGTGCGCGACGCGGGTCTTGTGTTTCTGGTTGTATTTTTCGATGAAGTGATTGCAGAGATCCTCCAGGTCTTCGACACGCTCGTGAAGTGGCGGCAAATCAATCACCACGATATTCAGGCGGTAAAAGAGATCATCCCGGAATTTGCCCTGTTTTACAAGCGTATCAAGATTTCGGTTGCTGGCCGAGATAATCCGGACATCCACTGGAATTCGCTGCCGTCCGCCGACTCGGATTATCGTTCCCTCCTGCAGTACGCGGAGAAATCGGACCTGCATGTCGGTGGATAGATAATTGATATCGTCCATAAAGAGTGTGCCGCCGTCCGTAAGCTCAAAGAATCCGATTTTGCGCTGCGCGGCCCCGGTAAAGGCGCCTTTTTCATGACCGAAGAGTTCACTCTCGATCAGGTTCTCCGAAATTGCCGCACAGTTCAGAACGGTGAAGGGGGCATGCTTTCTCGGACTGTCGATATGAAGCGTTCGGGCGACCAGTTCCTTGCCGGTTCCGCTTGCGCCCTGAATCAGAACGGTTACGTCCTTACGGCTGACTTTATCAACCTTTTCACGCACATGCTGCCAGGCCGGAGAGCTGCCGATGATTTTCGGCCGTTTGGTGGCAAAACTGCCGTGGTAGAGATGATCGGCAAGGCGAAGCCGTCGTTCCTTTACGGCCCGGGCAACGAGCATGACCAGCTCATCATTTTCAAAGGGTTTGGTTACGTAATGCCAGGCACCGGCCTTGATGCACTGGACCCCGGTATGGACCGAGGTGTCTGCTGTGAGAACAATAACCTGACAATAGGGGGATTGCTTGCGGAACGAACGCAGCAGTTCCAAACCGTCTTCATCCGGCAGTCCCAGGTCCAGGATCACGGCATGCGGTTCGGTCTGATTGAATGCGCTTCGGGCCTGACTGCCGCTTTCCGCTGTACGAATTTCATAGGTGTTTTCGAACAGAATAATCAGGCCTTGAATTAATTCCGGTTCATCATCGATCAGCAGCAGTACGGGTTTGGTCTTGTTCAGTGCCTTAGAACTCAACGATGAGTCCTCCCTCAAAATACCGCTCCGGATTGGGGTAGGCATTAAACGGATACTGCTCTTCATCAAGAATGTTTTTCAGCATCAGAAATGCGTGAACGCTTCGGGTATTGAAGGCATAGAGCTGCTGACGGAATTCCGCATCCAGAATCAGACCGCGTTCTTCGGAATTGCCGGGAGCATCCCACCGTTTATACCGAGCACGCAGGTCAAAGCTCCGGCTGCCGTCGTTCTTGCGGTAGGACACCGCGCCGATCACCGACAGCACCGGCGTATCGGTTGTGAGTACAGGTTCATCTTTATCCGTGTCCCGCATGTGGGTATAGGAGAGTGCTCCGGTAATCTTCCAGTCTGGATTCAGAAACGGACGAATGCCGATTCCGGTTTCGATTCCGCGGCGCACAGCCTTGCCGAGATTTCTTGCAACAAACCGGTTGGTGGTGGTGTTCAGTTCCGTGGTTACCTGGTCGCGGACCCAGTGGTGAAAGAGGTCTGTGTACGCGTCCACAAAGCGATTAAAGGTGTGCGCATACCCCAGCCCCAGGTTCCAGGAATATTCAGCCGACAGGTCCGGATTTGGTTTAAGGGTGAACGGGATTCCCGTGTCCTCGGCGAAGCGGAAATTCAGGGGCGGCGCGTTGAATGCCCTGGATATGCGTACCGAAAGGCGGGATGGGCGTTCTCTGCGGACTTTCCATATCAGGGATGCGCCCGGACTGAACGCGGTACCGTATGCACTGCTGTATTCGGCGCGCAGTCCGGCATTGATATCGAACCGCTCCAGAGATAGCGTGTAGTTCAGGTAATGACCGTGCGTTGCCGGGTGCTGTTCATCCCGCAGTGAGATATTCTTCATCCAGCCCCATTTCAGGTCAGATCCCAGAGTCACGGTATGGTGTTCAGGGAAGGAATACACGGCTGTGTATCCGGCCGCACCCGTATGATCAGAGGCGGACGCGCTGAGCAGCATGGTGCCCGTGGAGAGCTGTCGATTTTCCGAAATGGTTTTGCGGGTGCTGAAGGCCGCATACGTGCGCACGCTCAGGTTGTCGGTTGTGGCATCCACTCCCAGCCGGCCCCAGCGAAAAAGCCGTGTGCCGTCAATGGTCAGATCAAGATCCGGAAACTCAAAAAAACCGAAGTCCGCATCTTCAACGCCAAAGCAAAGGCGGGTGCGGAAGATGCCGTAATCCCAGCCAGCCTTGGAAAAGAAGCTCCGGCTTTCCAGTTCTGTGTTTTCCAGGTACCCGTTGGTTTGCAGAAAATCTCCAGAGACCAGCGCACCCACACTGCCGCGGCGCATGGCAGCAACTGTCCGGGCCGAAGTCGTATCCTTCATGCCGAATCCGCTGACCGCGCGGCCGGTGATGCCGTTGGCCTGAGGGATTCCCCGGGTCAGAATATTCACTGCGCCGCCCATTCCAGACCCCCAGAACGGGGAGGCATTGTCCTTGACCACCTCGACCTTTCCGACCGCGCTCAGGGGAATCTGCGAGAGATTAAAGTCCCCCTGGGAATGGTTGTTGACTGGAACACCGTCGATCAGGACTTTAACCTGACGGGAAAATGCACCCCGCATACTTACGGTAGAGCGACGTTTGAATCCGCCTTCGTTATAGATGTTGACACCGGGAAGGTTGTCCAGGGCTTCGGCAATGTCCTTGACCGGCATGGCGTCAAGGTCTGCTGAATCCAGCGTATGCACGGACGGGGAGAGGTTGATCCCTGAGCGCGGGCGCCGCTGAGCGGTTACCACCACCGGCGGAAAATTGTACTGGATCTGCTCTAACGGGTCTTTGGGTACGGGGTCTTCTTTATTTTCTTTCGGGCCAGGTTGCGGCTCTTTACCGGTGTCTTGGGCAGGAGTTGATGAAGCAAACAGAACGCTCAGCATGAGGAGCGCACAAAAAAAGACAGATGTCCTTTTTGAGCTTAGGGTAAGATGAATCATGTGCTCTCCAGGCTGCAATATTTAAGAACATCCCTTTATCGCGATATTGCGATTGCCATGCCGGACCAGCGGCACGCATAATCACTGAAAAAGCTATCATATAAATCACGGAATCGATTTCAATGATTTGTAACCGTTCACGGGAACCGGCATTTTTTACACTGGAAAACCGGCTGAAATT
>CAZGEP010000043.1:0-30015 GCA_964524955.1 uncultured Planctomycetota bacterium
TGATGCTTGCGCCTGCAAATGTTACGTCTCCGGCTGTGGTGAGGTTATTGTCATTGGTGTCAAGGTCAAGCACTCCGCTTGTCAGTGTGAGGGTGCCGTCTATGTTTAAGTCTCCGTTTACGATGATGTTGTTATTGCCGCCTCCACCGCTGTTATTCACTGTGACTGACGTATATGTCTTTCCGCCGGTGTTAAAGACCTGATCTGCATTTCCGGTGAATCTCACGGTTCCGCTGTTCGCGCTGAAGGTAACTGCCGAGTCAATGGATACGGTGCTGCCTGCGTCCAGGTTGCTTGAGGGAGCGGTAAAGTTTCCTCCGGTTACGTTCAGGGCTCCGTCAATAATTACGGCTCCTGCTGCTGCGGTAAATGTTCCGCTGGTCATGGTCAGACCGCCGGTAAGGGTCTGACTGGCTCCTCTGCCGAACCAGGTGCCTCCGCTTACGGTTGAGAGGCCGGCTACATCGGTAGTGTTGCCGTTGGCATCATAGATCCCTGAACTGACAGTCAGGGTGCCTTTGATGACTTTGGCATCTGCAGAGGAAAAGGTGTCGTCTGAGTCCGTGGCATTGATGTGGAGGTTATAGTAGTCTTCTGCTCCGAAATCGTACAGGGTGAAGGTGTCTGGATTACCGTCTGCATCTCCAATGAGTTCTACAATGCCGGAGTTGGTGTCCATGGTAACGATAGTGATGGTTTCTCCGCCCTGGGCTCGAAACGTGGTGGAGTTATCCAGGGTGGCGGCAGTTAAACCAAGGCCGTTTGTGTAAAAAATGCCGCTGGTAAGGGTCAGCGTGGCATTGATGTCTATGGCATCGGTGTCAAGGGAGGCAAGGCCGCTTGCTTTGTCGATTTCGATGTTGTTAAAATCATCGTCATCTGTAACTCCGTCGCTCTGGATGGTCTGGTCGGCGGTTCCCGTGAGCTTGACCAGACCGGTGCGCGAGTCAAAGGTGCCGCCAGTCTTGATCCAGTTGCCCTTGAGGTCGATAGTGTCCGGGGCTTCAAAGGTGCCGGAGGAAAGGGTCAGGTTATTATGGACGGTGATGGAGGTAACTGTGATTATCTCTGAGTTGTCGTTCTTACCGTCTGAAAGATCTGTTATCTCCTGTGCGGTTATAGCGCGGTTGTACATACGGAAATCATCTATCTGTCCCCAGCGCTGGTTGTTTCCCTGGTAATTGCCAAGAGAGTAGATATCCGCAGTTGATTTGCGGTCAGACGAGCCAACATTTGCATTATCTATGTAAAAGGTGGTGGTCGTGCCTTGTCCGATTGCAACGAGATGGTGCCATGCGTCATTCGTTGGTATGTCATAGCCGCTGTCCCTGAAATTCCCGTCACCGTTTTTGTACAATCCCAGACTGCCGTTGGACGAGACAATAACCTGATGGTCTGTAGCCTGTCCACGGGTCAGGGTGCGCCATGTTCCGGTAGCAGGAAGCGGTGTCTTGATCCATACCGAAATTGTCCAGACCGCGTCAAGTGGCGGCTGGGATCCGGTAAAAAGTATCTTGTCATTTGAGTCATCGAAATTCATAGAGCCGGTATTGGTGAAACCAAGATCCGGGCAGGGACCCTGCCAGTCTCCACCTTCCATGTTGGTTAAGGTGCCGGTATAGCCGTTTCCGGTAGAATCATTGGCCGTGATGCCGCTGCCTTCGTCAAATTTGAAATACGCGACTAATCCGTCTTCCAGAGTGTTGGGGGACGAGCCTGTATCGGTTAAGGTGTCGTCGGAATCTGTGAAATTAATCAGAAGGTTGTAATATGCAATATCCTTTATTGAATAGGTGTCCGCGGCTGCGTCTCCGTCTCCATCGTATTCCACAGTACCGGAGTCTGTGTCATTGGTCAGACTCAGAATCTCGCTTCCCTGAAGTCGCAGCGTGCCGTCATTGGATACGGTGCCGGTTACCGAAAGATCATTCCCGTCAATGTCAAATACCGCATTGGCAGCAATCGTCAAATCATTGGCAACCGCAACATCACCATCCGGTTCCCAGGTGCCGCCCGAGCCGGTAAAGGAAACATTCCCGTAACTGTTAGCAAAGGGCAGGGCTGTTGTGTATGTGCCGGTGCCGTAGTATTCAACCGTGCTGCCGGACAGGAGGGTGGTCCTGCCAAAGGATCCGGTTTCACTGCCGATTGCCCGAAGCCGTGTACCCGAGGCTGCACTCAGGTTGTCGTTTACGCTCAAGTTGTGTCCGTCCAGGTCCAGTGTACCATCGGTTACAACCAGATCGTAGCCGGAATTGGTAAGTGACAGGTGGGTTGCCAGGTACACTGTACCTGATGTTTTATTGATTTCAATCCGGTCGCCGGGAATAACAGCAGCTGTTCCTGTTATGTTCTGATCGCCGGTGCCGTTTAATATAAAATCACAGGTGCCGCCGGCAGCACCATCAGCGATCAGATTCAGATTGCCCCCGAGTTGGATTGGTCCGCCGTTGAGGCTACCACCTGAATATGTACTCCGGGTATCATAGGTAAAATCTCCGCGGACCTTTGCCGTACCGGATATGGTGAAATTATTGGCACCAAAATGTACTGCAGATAAGTTGGGGTAGCTGTATGGACCGGGTGTGATTGAACCGTTTTCATTGAAACAGTGCCAGGCAAGCGTGCCGGTTCCGTCAATACCGTCGCCATTAACCCATACCCAGCTGCCGGAAAAGTAGAATGTGCCATTAATGCTGATATTGCCCGATGGTTTGTCGATTCGGAAAGCCGGCCCATAATTATTTCCACCGGAATTGGTCAGAGCCTGATCCGTATTTCCGACCATGTGAATGGTGGGTTGCGGTTGTTGGGATGTGCAAAAGGCTCCGCCGTTTACGCTCTGCATCAGTACGTCGCCGTAGAGGTATATATTGCGGCTGCCGTTGAACTGTCCGTTGCCGTAACTTCTGGCGGTCATGGTCATGTTGTTTTCAACCGTGACATTCGACTGCAGATTTAAATAGGATTCTCGCAATGTGATCGACCAGTTGTACAAATGGTGCGAGCCGGCATTGAAATTGTATGTTTTATGGTACTTGGGATAGAGCAGAAGGGTTCCGTTATTGTGGGTAAAGGTGTCTGCACCGGAGATGTTTACGCTGTGATCCCCGGTACCGTCAAAATTCAGTGTGTCAGTGGTGGATGTGAAATGGCCGCCGGTTATGTTCATGTTGCCCAGCACCCGGATCGTGCTGTTGCCGCCGCTGAAGGTTCCGTCCCCCTGGCTGTATCCGCTGGAACCGATTGTTATTGCGTTTCCAGCCCCCTGAGTTATTGTACCGGTATAGCTGTCGCGGATATCGATCCCAAGGACATCAATGGGTTGGTTTATGGTGCAGGCTTTGGTTGCGTTCGGTCCGGCATTGCCGTAGAAAATAGCTACATCGTCACTGTCCGGCACATCCGCGGTGTTCCAGTTGTCTGCGTTGGACCAGTTATTGTCTGCGCCGTTGCCGGTCCAGGTGTAGCTATGGATGGAAAAGTACCAGTGGCCGTTGTTGCCCGAGTCTATACAATCCTGGCTGCTTACATCAATGGCTGCGACATTGACGCATTCTGAGTTCTGCACATCCACATAATCAATGGTGCGGGTTCCCTGGGGATCCAGATACCACCGGGTACCCGGGGTGTCACTCCGCAAATACAGGTAACCGGCAGCGGTTCCGGTAAGGGTCAGGGTGCCGGTAATGGTCTGCGTGGAACCGGCCTCAAAAGTAAGTGTCTTGTCATTGCCGGAGGCGCGGGTCAGGTTGAAGAATGTATTGTCATTGTAAATGGTCTGGCTGTCACCGGTGAAGGCCATGGTACCGCCATTCGCGTTAAAGGTGCCGCTGTTGGTCCAGTTTCCGGAGATATTCATAAGGGTCGCGTGGCCGGTGAGGGTGCCGGTGATATCGATGTCCTGGAACGTCGTGGTGGTCGAGCCGGAGACGGTTGTGCTGCCTCCGAATTCAATGAAAGCAGATGTCAGGGTGCCATTGTTAACCAGATCGCCATTGATCTGAAAACAATAGGCCGTTTCCAGTGTATCCGTGATTGTTGTCGTACCGTCCACCGTGATCGTGCCGGAAACGCCGGATGTATTCTCTGTAACAGATGGTTCGCTGGTTTCAATTTTGCGGACCAGTATCCAGTCGAAATATACATTAACATTCTGGTTTTGCCAGTTTCTCCACACCCATGACTCATCGGACCATCCGGACTGAGTCCGGGAATACGAAAACAATTGGGTTCCACTGTCTGTGAACATCTTAGCTACCATATTCGAGGAAGAGCGTTTCTGCAGCTCGTCAATGTACCAGGTGTTGGTCGATATTGTCGCAAGGTCTCCTGAATACTGCCAGCTGCCGCTGTCCACGCGGTACTGCACCCTGAGAATGCGGTTGGTTTGATTCTGGTCCTGAATGCAAAAACGGCCATTGGATGTGTGAAAAGCGCTTTTATGCCATGAACTTTTACCGGACGTCTTGAAGCGGGTGCGTACACATGCTGTATCGCTGGGACCGAACGTCATATTCATATCCAGATTTCGCCAACTGTTGTTGCTCCATTCCCGCAGCTGTCCGCCACTGACTTCATAGAGCATCGGAGCTCCACCTATCCCGTATTTGAACTTGGTGGCATCTTCTGAGCTGAAGTCATCAAAGAGAATGAAGGTATCATCACCGCTGCTTGCAGCAGCAGCTGCGCCGTTGCCGTAATACATATAAAAAGAGGTTCCGCTGGAGGGGATTGCAGGTATTTTCACCCATATTCTTGTGGCTGCGGTATTCATACCAGCCTCAATCCAGTAGTTGTATTCTGTATTATTGTCAATGGAACGAAAACGGATATCATCGCCGTCTGCCTGCATCCTGCCTTCAGAAACGAGAGTGGCTGTGTCAATGGTCATCAGTACCTGGTGATCCGTGAGAAGTGTGCCCATAGGATTGGTTACGTCATACTTCTTTCTGTATGAGTAATTGTTGTCCCACCATGGATAATCAGCGCGAAGTGTACCCGCGGTTACGGTCAGATTACCTGCAACCGTAGGCTCTCCGTAGAAATACACATAATGTGTATTGTTGTCAATTTCCAGGTTATTGAAGGTTGTTCCGATCGTATAGATGCTCTGATCCGCGCTTCCGTTTGCCAGAACCAGACCGCTGCTGTGGTTGAATGTGACGCCGGTAATGGATACGTCCGCGTTCAGGGATGTGGTGCCGCCCGTTGCCGTGAACACGCCGCCGGTCAGTTCAAGGTTACCGTTCACGGTTACGGCAGCGTTTCCCGCAGTATCTCCAGCAAAGGTTCCTGCAGACTGATCCCATCCATTGGCGCCTACGGTAATGGTGCTGCCGTTTGCCTGGGAGATGGTTCCGGTGTAGCTGCCGCGGATAATAATGCCGTCCGGAGTGATGGGGCCGTCAATTACGCAGTCTTTTGTTGGATTGGCTCCATAGGCGCCGTCAAAGATCGCGGTTGAGCCCACACCGGGGGCGGCACCGCCCTGCCAGTTGCCGCCGGTGCTCCAGTTGGTATTCGCACCTTCGCCGATCCATGTGAAGGTTGGCGCTGGATCAAAGGTCCAGTTCGTGTTGTTCCCGTAATTGACAATGTTCCTGGACCGGGCATCAATGGCTCCGGCATTGGTGTTCTTGGAATCCTGAACTGTGAGCCACTGAATGGTTCGGGCTCCCTGCGGATCAATCAACCACTGCGTACCGGTGACCGAACTGCGCAGATTCAGGTGTTGTGAATCCGCACCCTCGAGTGTCAATGTTCCGGTTATGGTTTGCGTGGACCCAGCTTCAAAGGTCAGGGTTGCGCCCTCGGTCACGGTCTTGGTCAGATTATTGAACGTGGTGGAGCCGGAAATGGTCTGGTCGGATCCTTCCAGAACAACCGTGCCGGTTGCGGTAAGTGTACCGGAAGTCTGCGACCAGTTTCCCTCCACGGTAATGGTATTGCCACCGTCGATCAGTGTGCCGTTTGTCAGTGAAAGGTCGCCGGTAACGGTTACATCACCGGTCGGGGTCCAGTCGCCTGTTCCGTTAATGGTCAGGTTGGTGTAGCTGTTACCCATGAGCAGGGAAGCATAGCTGCCGGCACCGGTATATTCTATGGTTGAGCCGGACTGCAGGCGTTTGGTGGCGGAGATGCTTTCACTGCCGAACAACCGTAAGGTGTCATATACATAAATATTACTTGCTCCAATGTTATGACCATTCAGATCAAACACACCGGAATCAACATAAAAATTTCTCCCGACATTACCAATGTTATCCTGAAGAGTTATCTTTGCACCGGAATCCTTAGCAATACGAAGGTGGTTCCAATACAGATTCGTTGTATTGTTAGAGCAGTAAAGGTTTCTGTCGCCGCTACCAACCATTTTGACGATGGCAGACCCACGAGACCGAGAATTGGGTGAGTCTACATCCACCCTCAACGATCCACCAATCTCTATGGTCCCATTATTTATCTTTCCATCCCATCCACCTTTACCGCTTGGCATCAGATAGGCATATCCATGACAATTCCAAGTCGTTCCTCCAAGATCAATATAGCTTTTACCTGAACCTGAGTCCTGATTCAATCTCCAGTCTATGCTGTGAAATGTCGGACTTACACCATGAAGCCTGACATCTCTGTCAGGAGAATAAGCACCCGTCTTGATATAAAACCTTACACCATTTGTTGTGAAGTCTTCAGCGCCCTGAAATGTGAGATCTGCCCCTCCAGAACCTCGACCTGAAGTATCAACCCTGAACCTTTCAACTATGGTTACACTTCCTGACGGCTTATCAAAGGTTAAATGAGTAGAGCCATTCCAAGTCACATTCTGATCACCATTGCCGACAATCTTTATTGTTGTATTACCGTCATGTTCACCGTTATTCCAGTTATAAAGATGACCATGCGCATCTATTCTTCCTCCATATATATCAAGCGAACTTCCACCACCAGGAGCCCCGTCAATATTGCAATAATTTTCTACAGTAACAACACCTGATATATTTAAGCGGCAGTTGTCGTAACTTCCATTTGACATATCTATGTCGAGCCTGTACAGGCTGAACGTGCCCTGCATGTAAGTGGTATCATCGCCACCTGTATTCATGTGACACTTCATTCTCGCTGTACCCGGAGTTATAACTCCGGGTACAGATCGAGTAAGGTATCTTTTAAACCAGTGGTTCTGACTTGTTCCAAGATCAAGTTCTCCGCCATCAACTCTTATGTCATATTCAGCGCGGATGTAATGATCGACACAATCAACTTTACCTGTGAAATCGGATTCAAGCTGAATATTGTATAAAGAAACATCTGTATTGAGATTGCAGTCCGGGGAGTTGGCATCAAAATAGGCGTTGTCACCGGCACCCGGCACACCGGCTCCGCCAGAATCGCCGGATGTGGCGGACCAGTTGTCTGCATTGTTCCAGGTATTATCTGCATCTCCTACAAAATACCGGTCCGCACCATGAGTATTGCCAATGGCGGCAAAGAAAAGAATGATGATGAGAGCGCTAAGCTTGTTCATATTTCTCCATAACGCAGGCCTGATATATAAAGAACAATTTATAAAGACTATATGTATTAGTATACACTGATTTCTTGATTCTGTCAACCGATTGAAAGGATAATCTTCTGAGAAAAAGAATGAAAAATCGCCTGATCTTTGTAAGTTGTATTAGGGCAGGATAATATGTCATTGCGGAGTGCTCCGAAAAACGGAAGAATGTGTGAAAAATCACATGATTATTATCGGCAATTCGTTGTAATATCTTGAATAAAAGAAGGATGCCATGTGTAAACCACATCTTCTGTTTCCCGGCAATTTGTCTTGACAGAAGACATTATTTTCAAATAATTGCTTACCGTAACAGACGACAGCAGTGATTTTTTATAAAAAATTAAAATAAAATTAAAATGGAGTTATGATGAACCTTCCTGAGCCTGTTCCGTTTAATATGCGGAGGTCCAGACAATGACGGTACAAACTTCTGATCCCGGCTGCGAATTGATGATGGACCTTCAGCAGGGAAACAGAGACGCGTTTCGACGCATTGTGGAAATTTATTCAGAGGATCTGGTTAATTTTGTTTATTATCTGTGCGGAGATTTGAATACAGCTCAGGACATTGTACAGGACGCAATGATTCGAATATATAAATCCAGAGAAAGCTACAGGGCTACGGGAAAATTCAAGACCTTTCTTTACACCGTGACCAAGAACATCTGGATTGATTTTGTCCGGCGGAAGTATAACTCGGAGGTGTCACTGGATGATGCAAAAGAAGAGGTTTCACTCAAAGAATTTATTGATTCCGGATCCTCGTCACCTCTGGAGATACTTACAGAACGTGAATTTCGGGAGAAACTCAATACCTGTATCAACCGATTGCCGGAAAAGCACAGGATTGTGGTGGTGATGGGATTTATCGAGGGATTGAAATACTCGGAAATATCGGAAGCGCTCGATATTCCCGAAGGAACCGTGAAATCACGGATTTTCAATGCGCTGAATATGCTTAAGGAATTTCTTGGAGATTCAGAAAAATGAAATGCCCACAAGTCAGAGAAGAATTCGGAGCCTATCTGTCCGGTGAAGCGGAAAACCCGGAGAGAGTTGAAGAACATCTTCGGGAATGTCCGGAGTGTGAAGCGCTGATGGAACAACTGAAGAAGGTGTGTGAGGCAATGCAAGACGCAGAGCGCGTAACCCCCTCAGCGGATTTTTATCAGAAGGTATATGCGTCCACGATTAATTCTCCCACTCGTCAGAGTCGGCGGATCGGTTCGATTCGGGAGCGGTCGAGTATGTCACTGCTGGAGTGGATTAAATCCGAATGGCTGGCCAGGATCCGCGGCGTATCACTCGCGTACGCAGTGGTTGTTCATGTTCTTCTGGTCTGTCTGCTGCTTTACTTTTTTCATACGGAATTTAAACAGGCGGAAAACCCGGTTCATTTTCAGGTAAGACCGGCCACCAATTTATTTGCGGAACGGTGTGCCTGCGAGAATGTATTCACGGTTGATTTGATGGACAACACGATTGACCTCTCTCCGTATACATCCGAGGCCGGTGTTTATGTGAGCCGGGCGGACAAGAACTGTTTGATCCTCTTTGAGCGGAAACCGGACAAATTTGCCAATCCGCGCAGAGACTTGAAGGATGGAGCCCTAATCCTTGAAAAGGATGAACGGGAAGTCTTTAACGGAGATAAAACCCTGAAGATCTTTGTCTTTTCCAACCGGATCGAAATCTGGTCATCCAGGCAGTGGTTCAAGTACAAGAACATGCTGAATGACATTCCGATCCAGCTTCACGCGTCATGAGACCCCGTTATTTTTTCAAGACCGCGATCATCTTTTCAACAGCGTCGATTGTCGGATAGGGAGTATAATCCGCAGGCGCTGCCTTTTTCCATCTCTTTGCAAGTTCATCCGGATGTACCGAACGGTTTTGTGCGTCCCGAAGATCCTGAACCACGGCCTTGACAGAAAGTGCTGAGAAAATATCCACAGTGTCTGTACATGTCAGAAGACCGGGGATGACGCAATCCATGGGCAGATAATGGTGTGCTTCATCTACAACGGACAGATAGGAGCAAAGGGTGCCGCGAGACAAAACAAAAGCGGGAAAGATGTTTTCGGTGTCGCTGTCTACAGGATAGAGCGCAGCGATCAGAGCCAGCAGGCCGCCCGTTGGGTCAGCAAGGTCTTTGGGAACCGGGTTGATCTGTCCGTAACAGGTTTCATGAAAAAGAATTTTCCGGGTAGATATCTGGTTGGGGCTGGAAAATCCTTCGCCCCAGAGGCCAATGCGTTTGGTATCAATGGTTTTTTGTGAACTGAGGTAACGCAATGCTGCGCGGACATCCCGAAGCTGTAGGACTGGAAGGTTTTCAGCCATCATCCACAATTCAGAAGCCAGAATCCCGGTTGCTGCGTGTGGCAGACGAGACTTGCCGGGTGAACTCTCGCCAACTCCTCTTGGATCGACCAGTGCAACATGAATGCCGCTGTTGAGCACCTGTTTGATTTCCGAAGTGCGTTTCTGCAGAAAACGAGCTTTGCCCCCTCGCGCCACGCATAGAACTGCCGGTGATTTTTTCCCGGCCTTGTCAGACTCAATAACCCAGATTGCGGCTCCCATACCTTTTATACCACTGGCATCTGGAAGCCAGACTCCGGATGTGCGGCATTCGTTCCATGTGCCGAGGTTTTTGTGAATTATATCGTTTTCAGCTACATTGGAAGGCGAGGTATCGGTAAAAAGTTCATCCAGAGATTTGCGGATGTCCGCTGCAGAACGTTTGCCCTTACCCTGTTTTTTGTTCAGACGTTTTTCAAAGAGTTGATGTGCAATCTCATGCGGTTCCAGAAGGTTGGATTGGGATGTCCATTTGTGGACCAGATTCAGTCCGCCGGGTGTCTGCAGGCATTCAAGGTGAGAACTCTTGACTCTGGGTTTACATTCAGATGCCGTTTTTTTCATCATATTCATACCAAAGAATCGGTTGATGATTTTATACATGGGTTTGCGCTGGACAATATCAAAATGAAGTGCATGCGTATTCGGTCCACCGTGCAAATAGGTGACGTTCTCTTCCGCATTGAACAGTTTGTAGATTCGTATGTATCTGTCTTGATTTTCCTGGTGGCTTTTTCCCCAGTCAAATTCATGTGCCTGGATGAATTTTCGAGGAGCCATGCAGGCGTTGGTCAGCCACGGTGTACACCCGACAGCATTTGCACCGTAATAGGCACGCAGGGATTCACAGTATCCGCTGAAGGGGTGAAAGCTGCCGAAATTAAACGGAATGGACAGAGTGAAACGTTCTTCAAGCATAGCCGCAATTGCAATGACATCACCGCCGCCAGCCACACCGCCGAGGATTCCGACGCGTTTGGCGTCAACATCACCTCTCTGCATCAGATAGTCTACGCCGCGTAAAATGTCCCAGGCGGTCCAGCCCTCCAAGGTTTCTCCGCCCAGAAGAAGCTGCGTTCCAACCATATTTCGTTGCTGGCGTTTGTGTCGGAATGCGGCGGAGACCAGGCGTTCGCCGGAACCGATCGACTCCATGGTGATTGCAATGCCGCCGGCTTTGGCAAAGGTCGAGGAGAAAATAATAATGTCACCGCTGTTTCGCTGCGTATGCTGTGCAGGAATAACAACCATGGCCGGAAGCTTGCCGGAGGGTTTCTCTGCAGGTTCAAAGAGAGTGGCGGGTACGGCCAGTCCGTGCCTGGACTGAAAGACAAGTCCCTTGATTTTTACACCGCGGCTTTCGATCTCGTATACAATTTCGCTTTGAAGTGGAGATTTTTCCGGCTGTTTACCCTGGCACGCCTGAAACATATTGGCAACCATCTTTTTGCGGATTGACGCGGAAAATTGTTTCCAGTTCGAAGCCGATTGAACGGCGTTGATTTTCGCGGAGATTTCATTGTTGATCTGGGTCTTTTGTTGATCGACCCAGCGTTTGAGCGCTGTGGAAGGACTCATGGATTCACGTTCTTTGTTTGTCAGAACCGGTTTCGGGAGTGCTGGGAGGGCAAAAGACTTTGCCTTGAGCTGTTTTTCCAGCGGACTGACGATTCGCAGACCGGCAAAGCGTAATGGACAGTGGGATGTATGGCTATGGGTTACGGAAAGGACGGAGAGCTGCGTAACCTGTCCCAGAGAATTTCGCGCCGGTCGGTTGCGTGTGATTTGAATTAACCACGGGTAAATGTCCGGAGCGTATGCCCGGGATACACCGGCCGTTCGCAGTACCGCGTCAATGGGAATCGCAATATCTGCGGTCCATGCAGAATCTTCCTTCTGCATTGCACAGGTGACTCCCTTGGGCATGCGCATGCCTTTGGGTTTTCTGCCGCCGGAACGGGCATGCGTAGCGGAAATTTTTCCGCACGGACTGATCATGAGCTGAAAGTAGGGAAATTTTTCCGGTCCCAGGAACAGTTCCAGATTGTCTTCTTTCCATATGGAGCGACCGGATGCCTGCATGGTGTCCGGGTATTTCTCGCTGCAGTGAATGGAAAAGTGAAGGTTACCCTTGCACACAGCGGCTCGGACTCGCGTCGGTTGAAAATAATTTTCCAGCGGAGTCATGCCGTCTTCCGGCACAAGAAGTTCCGCAGGAGCTTTATCCCAGTCTGGCTCTTGATCGAATTCAGCGGCTTCAAGTATATTTTTGCCTGTGAACTGCTGGGGCGGTGCGCTCTGAATGTCTACACCGATTCCCTGGGGCGGCTGCTGCTGCAGGAGCAGGGTCAGCGAACTGTTTTCCGACGGAAAAAAGCTTTCCTCATAGGGGGTGCGGATTCCACGCGACTGCCGCAGCCGGGAGATCTTGCAGTGGAGTTTACACGGGAATGCCTTGTCTCCGATCAGCTGCGTGATGTCGACTGCGAGTTCCACCCGCCACTGGTCGGCACGAATATACGCTGTGGACAGCAGACGCTTGTCCGTAAGCAGTTTATTTGTACCGGCACGACCGGATCTGGCGTACGTGCACCCAAGGGGGTTTACCATGATATCCATATGATTCGTACCGCCGGACAGCTTGAGTGTAAAGGCGTCATCATACCACATGGCAGCGCCGTTAAAGGATTCCTTGGCGATAACTCCACGATCCTCCTGTGCGGTAAGCCCCAGAAGAAGGTAGCGTCCAGCTTTGACAATCTGGACCCGGCTCTGTGCACCTGGTTTTGCGGTTACGCCCTTACGGCTGACAAAGGCGGGCAATGTGTGTGCACGTGCCCAGATTGTATCCGATGATTTACCGTCCAGGTAAACGGTACCGGTCTTGGGTGTAATGTCAGGTATTGCCAATGGTTTGTCCTCAGCCCACATGATTGCCCCCTGTAGAATAAAAAAAACAGCCAGAATACATGAACCATATCTGCGAATCATAATTCTTCCTTTCCTGTTTACACGTGTACGGGTTCCAGTTGTCCGTCAGACAGACGGTATTGTGCCGTGCCCTGAGATGCAGCGTCCATATCATGGGTAACCATAAAAACGATTTTATTATCCTGCGAAATTTCTGTAAGCAGGCGGATGATATTCTGTCCGGTCTCTTTGTCGAGATTGCCGGTGGGTTCGTCAGCAAAGATAACTTCCGGATTTACGGCAATAGCGCGGGCAATGGATATGCGCTGTTGTTCGCCGGCGCTCATCTGTGCCGGTCTGTGTTTGGCCCGGTGACTCATTCCAACGCGTTCCAGGAGGCTCATGGCGGTCTCCTGTTGTCTGGAACTGGACATATTTTGCAGAAACAGGGGAACCATTACATTTTCCATGGCCGTAAGGTAGGGAATCAGATGAAACAACTGGAAAACAAAACCCACATTCTTATTTCGGAAGGCCGCTGCTTCCGCTGCTTTCATGGACGTGACCTTGCGGTTGCTGATTATGACACTGCCGCTGTCCGGGCGGATCAGTCCGGCGGTGCAGAGCAGCAGTGTGCTCTTGCCGGTGCCGCTGGGACCGGTGATGCTGAGAAACGTGCCTTTTTCAACCGTGAGATTCACTCCCTTGAGCGGTGTTACCGTGCCGCTTGAAAAGGATTTTTTCAGATCAATGATTTCTATCATGGGAATACCTTTCACGAATAAGTCTTACTCTTCTTTCAGGGTTTGACCCGGATTCAGACTGGAGGCGTAAAGGATTGGGATCAGGCTTATCACAAAACTCAATGCAACGGCTCCGAGAAAGGACAACTGAAGAATATTCAGCGCGGGTTTGATTCGGATACTTACGATTTCCGGGCCTTTCCAAAGAGCAATCCAATGCCCGCAGACGCAACCCAGAATGCCTCCGAAAATGCCGGTGAGCAGACTGCGCCCGGCAAAGAGCATGCCGGTTCTGGCGGGTGAAAATCCAATGGCGGTAAGCATGGCTACTTCGCTTTTTCGGGTGTGCGCGTTTCCATAGAGCAGGGCGATGATCGTAATCATGGACAGTGAGATGATAACGGAAAGAAAGATGCTGCCGAAGTTATTCATGGTCTTTCTTGTTCGTTTGCGAACGTCATACAGAGAACGAAGCAGCACTACCTTTATGCCGGGAAACGACTGTTGGATTTTCGCTTTAATGTGGGAGGGAAGAACACCGTGACACAGACAGTTGACAGCCATAATGGAATTGATTCTTCCGGGCAGGTTGAATACCTGCTGCGCGTCGTGTAGATTCAGGAAGAGTTTGAAGTCGTTCCAGTTTCCCTCTTCTTCCATTATTTTATCCAGAATAAACCGCTGTCCGTTGATGGTTACGGGTTTTCCAGTTTCAAGCTGCAACCGTTCGGCTGCAAGAATTCCGGCAAAACACTTGCCCCGGGGTATTTTTTTCCCCATTTCATTGGCTTTCTGAATGGACATAACTTCAGGGAGAACGCCTCTGATGGCGATCTCGATGCCATTGACCTGGGTCTTTTTCTCCAGTGTGGCAATCAGGTGGTTCATGGGAACGCCTTTGGTGGCTGCGATTTTATGAACCAGTTGCTCGTCCAGCGTGGCATTTCCGAAGTCGCCGTTGTAGTATGACAGCAGCGAAATGTCCGCGGGAAGAACGACCATATTATTCTGGAGTTTCAGCATGGTTTTCTTGATTTCCTTGAACGTTAACTGGCTGATGGTTCCGAAGGCTACAACAGAAGCAACCGGCAGCAGGATGGCCAGCACGGAAATAATGAAACTGGTCTTGCGACCACGGATTTCCTTGAGAATCAGCTTGAGGGTATTCATGTCACTCCTCCTTGGGGGCTTCAATGGTTACCGGCATGAGCATGTCTTCAAAATAACTCCAGTCCATGGTGCAGGTACAGGGGTGGGCCAGCAGTTGTATATAATCCAGTACAATATCCTTGGACAGCTTGCCGCCGTAGGCCTGCATGGTTTTTCCATTTCCGAATACAATAGTCATGAATTGTTTTTCTTTGCGCTCTTCCGGTATTTTCATCAGTTTGAACAGCCAGGATTCTTTTTTGTCCGACAGGGGAAGGATAATGTGTTCAATTTTACCGCCCCCGATAAATTCCCTGGCCAGTCCCTGCGCGTCTTTGAGTATAGCGGTCAGTTTTTTTATGGTTTTTTTGTCCGGTTTTTCAAGCGCAAACACGACAACAGCAGTGCTTTTTTTCAGTTTGTCGGATATTTTTCTGCGTGCTGGTGAAACGATGATGTTTTCAATCTCCGCGGCCTTGAGTTTGTCCGTGGTCTTCAATACCGTGCTGCCGTTCGGGGAGAGCAGCATGGTGGTGGGAGATGCTTTAATTTTGTATTCCTCTCTGAGATATTTGGTGCTTTTTTTGTCGGAAGTATCCACGGGGTCAAAGAACACATTGACCTTGAAGTTGTATTTAACCACGGTTTTTTCAAACATCTTTTTGTATGCTTCCTGCGCCTTGTCCTTGGCATCATAAAAGAGCATGAATACATACGGTGACGGCGGCAGGTCTTTGGCGGCCTTGGCGATCGGGTCATCGCAGGCAAGTGCAAGACCGGCTGCCAGAAAGAATGAAAAGGTCAGTACACTGAATTTTATTTGACGGTACATGGGCTTGTCTCCGAGTAAACAGGGGTGGTGGAAGATGAAATAATATCCGAAATAGAACCATTGTTCATAATACCGATTCGATCCGCAACCATTCGCGTTTCTTCCTGGTTGTGGGATATGTGAAGCGTGGTAACGCGGATTTCGTTGTGAATGCGTTTGAATTCCGTGCAGAAGTGTTTGCGGGCATCGCTGTCCAGGGCGCTGACCGGCTCATCCATCAGCAGCAGTCTGGGGTTGAGTATGAGCGCACGGGCGATAGCGGCCTTCTGTGTTTCGCCTCCGCTTAACCCCTGGGGCTTTCGTTTAAGCAGGTGGGTGATGCCGAACAGTTCGGCGATTTCGTGGACCCGGTAAACGTTTTTTTTTCGGCTGCTTCCCCGGACTTCCAGACCAAAGGCGATATTGCCTTCTACGGTACGGTTGGGAAACAGGGCGCTGTCCTGGGGTACGTAGCCGATATTCCTTTTCCAGGGAGGCGTCTCAGTGATATCCCGTCCGGCCAGAGAAATTCGGCCCGTGTCCGGAATGGTGAGCCCGGCGATGATTTTGATGAGCACGGATTTGCCTGCACCGTTTTTTCCGGTCAGAACAAAGTATTCTCCGGATTCGATGGACAGGCAGAAGTCTTCCATGGAGAAATCTCCAATTGAAAAATTAACATCCGTGAGTGTAAGTCCGACTGGTGGTTTCATAAGAAGAAATCATACCAGAATTTTATCGCAGAGCAAGCAGTATTTGCCTGCGGATTCGGGCGCTTTTAGCCCTCATGGCTCTAAACGCCTGAATGGTTCCGTTGTTTGAGTTAATATAACAGGTTTGATTCCGGATGATAAATGCTGAACAGGAGCGTTCAACAGGCATGTCCCATAATTTGTGGCCCGCGTTTTCATCAAGGCAGCGAAGAAAATCCGTTTCACCGGTGTTGACAAAAAAGAGCTGTTGGTTCGAACAGGTCATGGGGCCGCATCCATTGGTGTCTTTTTCCCACCGCAATGTGCCGGATTGGACATCAAATGCGCAGATTTTCGCAGACCGCAGAAAGACGCATGAATCGGATACGGCTATTTTAAAGGACGCATGTGTGGGGACGCGCCACTGATTTTCACCCGTGGTGCAATCCATGCTCTGAAGTATGCCGTCTTCACCGCTGGTCATATATCCGACCAGCAGCTGGTTTCCTTTAATGTCAATCAGGGCTCGCTGTGGACGGAGGAAGATGGTTTCATAGGGTTTCTTCCAGCAGACACTGCCGTCACGGGTATTGACGTTGTAAATATTGCGGTTGGTGCAGAAATAGACATGGGTGTTTGAGCAGACGGTTTCTGAAACCGAGCCTTCTGCGGAAAGGTTCTTCTTCCACAAGAGTCTTCCGCTGTTGCTGTCAAAAACATGGATGGTGTTGTTGGCATTCCAGCAGACAAATGTACCGGTGGACGATGCCTTTGCGTGGTATCCAGCCGGGACCAGGCGGGGGGCTCGAAATGTCCATGCCTGCTTACCGGTCTCTGCGTCAAAGGCAATCAGTTTTCTGAATCCAATACGGCTTTTCTGAACAGCAAAAACCTTATTGCTGTCTGCGGAGAGGTTGCCGGTAACCGGGGTATCTGAGAGCCAGAGTTCTTTTCCGGAAACCGAGTCCAGGGCTGCAATGTGAGTGGAACCCTTGTGGACCTTGAGCGCGAATATCCGATCACCGCTGTGTACAGGGGAATATGAATCGGTTTCTGACGATTCTACCATGCCCGTACTTTTCCAGATTTGAATAAAGGGGGAAACGGTTTTCGAATTATCTGAGTTTTTGAGGAAGCGGGACTGCAGCAGGAAACCGGAAACCAGAATCACAAGAAACACAGCGGCTGCTCGAAACATAAATCGTTGATAGGGGTGAGATGAAGCATGCAGTTTTGCGTTTATCGCTGCATCAATGGATTCTTTTAGACCAGCATCCGCACATCCGGAAAGAGCAGCTGTAAAGCGGGCAGCAGACCTTTCGCACAATTCCTGTTCCCGGGCGCAGGCGTCACATTCCAGTATGTGCGATTCCATCTCAGCCTTTTCAGTCTCATTTAAGCCGTCAAGTACGAGCATCTCAATCTGGTCTTTGCATTGTTCGCATTTCATGAACGTTCTGACCTTACCATAGGGTTCGTTATAAATAATACGAAAATGAATGATTCACGGGACAACGAAATTCATGTTTTTACCCATTTTTCCTTGAGGCGTTTCAGGCCCCGCTGCGCCCGTTTCTTTGCTGCTTCCTCTGAACATTCCATGGCCTGGGCAATTTCCTTGAAACTCATGCTGTGCAAAAAACGCAGTGTAAGGGTCTCCTGTTCCGCTTCAGGGAGTTTTTTCAGCAATTCCAGCGTGTCCGCATCCGGTTCTGCCGGCGATCTGTTCGTAGTAGTTTCGGGAATATGGGTTTGGATTTTTGTGTCGCGGGCTGTTTTACGAATCATATCCCTGCAGATGTTTTTGAGAATCGTATAAAACCAGGGAGTAAATTTTTTTTGTGGATCAAATTGATTCTTCTTCTCAATAATGCGAAGAAACGTGTCCTGCACGGCGTCATTTGCAAGGTTGGGGTCGCGAAGAATGTTGATGGCAAGGGCTTTGGCCGGTCCAAGGTATTTGGTCACAATCCGGTCAAAAGACTCTCGGTCAGAATGGTCTCGAAACCGCTGCATCAACTTGTTGTCATCCAGTGTGGGGTCAGCCATACGATATCTGTTTCGTTCAAAAGTGATTAGTATTCAGTATATTATACTTATTTTATCTGAAAATGTCCAATATTTACCTCGGCAAATTCGAGGAACCCGATCTGGATTTTAGATAAGAAATTTGAAATCTAAAAAGTGCCCCCGGTGAGGCAAAAGGATATTAAGAGCACTGGGCTCTTGGTGGAAGGTAAAAATCCTCACCAGAGGCAGGGGAGGAGTTGTTTGCTTCAAAATTATACATTGCAAAGAGCATGCCAATGTTCGGCAATAGTTCTATTTGTTTGCCGGCCAGGGAGATGTGTTTTTTGGTAAATAATCGTTTGTTTCAATGTGTCCATGAATGACAAAAACTGTCTCAAAAATGAGAAAAGCATTTGCAATAAAGGTAATACTTTGTATTATCTTCGGGTGGTGAATTGAAATTTGAATGTGAGGAAAGAGCCATGCAAAACCAGAAACAGAATGTTGTTACCTTCAAGGTGGACTCCAGCCTGGCGGAAAAGATGAAGGCCATACCCAACCGCTCGGCATTTATTCGACATGCGGTGCTCGAAGCCCTGGAAAACACCTGTCCGCTGTGCAGGGGAAGCGGTGTGCTTTCAGCAGATCAGAAAGGACACTGGGAAAAATTTGAAGAGGCTCACAAGTTGATACAGTGCACTTCCTGCAGTGAATATCATCTTGTTTGCGAAAATGAGAAACCATTAAGAAAAAGAGGAGATCTGAAATGAAAACCCGGATATTTATTGTATTCATTTTTCTGAGTTTTGGAGCCGCAGCTTTCAGCAACGCTGAAAAAGTAAAGGTTTTTGTGAGCATTATTCCGCAGGAATATTTTGTTGAGCGGGTAGGAGGGGATCGCGTGGAGGTCAAAGCCCTGGTCAGGCCTGGAAGCAGTCCGGCTACGTACTCTGTTACGCCTTCTCAGATGACTGAGCTTTCAAAGGCATCCATTTTATTTATCACGGGTGTGCCGTTTGAAAATGGACTGATCCCCAGAATCAAAAAGAGTTTCAAAACATTAAGAATTGTGGATACAACAGCTGGCATCAAGTTGCGGAATATTGAAAAAAGCGACTCCGGGCACCAGGATCACCATGAATGCGGCCATTCGCATAACGGGAGGGATCCTCATGTCTGGCTGAGTCCGGTTCTGGTAAAGACACAGGCTGAAACTATCTGCAAGGCTTTATGCGTTCAGGATCCGAAGGGAACGGATGTTTACAAAAAGAACCTTGAGCAGTTTTCCAAAGAACTGGACGTGATTCATAAAAAACTCGCAGCAGCGCTTGCGCCCCTCAAAGAACGGGAGCTTTTTGTGTTCCATCCTGCATATGGATACTTTGCAGACGCTTACGGTCTGAAGCAGGTGGCTGTGGAGGCAGGCGGAAAGGAACCCTCTGCCAGGCAACTGGTATCGCTGATCAAAAAGGCCCAAAAGCAGAAGGTTCGGGTTGTTTTTGTGCAGCCTCAGTTTTCCGACAAAAGCGCCCGGATTATTGCCAGGGAAATAAACGGTACAGTCTGCAAGCTGGACCCGCTTGCCAGAGACTATATAAAAAATATGAACCGAATCGCGAAAAATATAAAAGATGGCCTCTCAAACAAAAGCAAGTGATACACCGGTTGTAATGCTGGAGAATGTATGCTTTTCCTACAACGGACCGCTGGTTCTTGAAGATGTGAGTTTTCAGGTCCACACCGGAGAGATGGTCTTTATCGTTGGACCGAATGGCGGTGGAAAAACCACGCTGCTGCGGTTGATACTCGGTCTGCTCAGGCCGGACAGCGGCCAGGTTAAGGTCTTTGACAAAGCGCCGATTCAGGTTCGTTCCCGATTTGGATATGTTCCGCAACATGTTCATTTTGACGATAAGTTTCCAGTCAGCGTTATGGATGTGGTTCTGATGGGACGCATCGGCTCCGCGAGATTCGGTTTTTTTTCAAAAAAAGACACGGATGCTGCGGAGCAGGCATTGAATGAAGTCGGTATGCTCGATGTTCGAAAGAGAGCCTTCTCATCCCTGTCCGGCGGTCAGCGGCAGCGGGTGCTTGTCGCCAGAGCACTGACCATTCATCCGGAAGTGCTTCTGCTTGATGAGCCGACAGCTTATGTCGATTCCATGGCAGTGGATGATTTTTACTCCCTGCTGGAAACGCTTAACGAACGGCTTACCATCCTCAATGTTTCCCATGATCTCAGCATTGTCAGCCGAATGGCTTCCAGCGTTGTCTGCGTCAACCGTTTTGCTGTTAACCGTCCCCTTCATGAGATGAGTGACAGTGTTATTACTGAAGTCTGGGGAAGAAGCGCCTCGGTAATGCATCACGGTGAGAACTGTCCGATTGGAGGCCATGCACATGAATCATGAAAAACAAACCTCATGGTTGAGGGGCGGGCATGTCTGAATTCCTGGCGGATCTTTCCAGTTCAACATTTCTTCAATACGCGTTTGCTGCAGCGCTGTTTTCTTCAATCGCATGCGGCACCGTAGGCAGCTTTGTTACCGTCAAGCGTATTACCTATATCGCCGGCGCGATCGCGCACTGTGTGCTGGGAGGGATGGGCGTGGCGCGATATCTTCAACGTGCGCACGGCCTTGAGTATGCCACACCCATGGTCGGTGCGGTAATCAGCGGAATTGTTTCCGCCTTGATCATCGGCTTTATCACCATGCGGTGGAAGGAACGGGAGGATACGGTTCTCAGCGCGTTGTGGGCCTCCGGCATGGCAATCGGAATTCTCTTTATCAGTCAAACTCCGGGATATGCCGAAGATCTTATGAGTTATCTCTTCGGCAACATACTGCTGGCCTCTTCCTCCGATCTGGTCATGGTGGTCTGCCTGGATGTGATCATTGTGGTGCTCGGCGTTTTCTTTTACAATAAACTGCTTGCCGTCTGCTTTGACGAAGAATTTGCCCGGCTTCGGGGCATACGCGTTGAGCTCTATTACCAGATTTTTCTGTGTGTAACCGCGCTTACGGTTGTGCTTTTGATTCAGGTTGTGGGAATTGTGTTGGTCATTGCGCTGCTCACCATCCCGGCGGCAACCGCTTCTCAGTTTACCCGGCGGCTTCACCATACCATACTGGTCGCCATACTTCTCTGCCTGTCCTTTACAGCCAGTGGTCTGGTCGTCAGCTACAGCAGAGATTTGCCTGCCGGTGCCGTGATTATCATTATCGCCGCATGTGCATACCTTGCTGTGCTTGCGGTAAGCCGACTTTGGTCTGTCTTCATGCGTCAGGATGGAAAGTAATCACGCCGGATTAATAACACTGCAACGTAGTGTTAATCCCTCTTCGTATATTGAAAATAACTTGCATTTCATCCATTTTGGTTATATATTCTATAATGTTTTAATTGTATTCAGTATTTAGATTACGATGCTTTGTCTCATAAGAATCTTCATAGCGGAATCGTTAGAAAATTCTGATGCCAGGGACATCACCAGCGGGATTTGCATCCGAATCAGGCACTACCTTTTGAGACAATGAATAATAAAACCATGATACCTGCAGTTGATCTGCATGGTGTCAACTTCCGGAGTTCAGGACTATGGCCAGACTGATTGTGGAGCAGGGGAATCCGAGAGGGGCTGTCATTGAGCTGGAGAATGAAAATTATATCGGCAGGGCAACTGAGTGCAACATACGGATGCATGAACAGGGCGTTTCCCGGCGTCACGCGATTATAAGCCTGACGCCCAACGGGTTCATGCTGGAAGACCTTGAAAGCCGCAACGGCAGCTTTGTAAACAATAAGCGTATCAAAAAATGTCTGCTTGCGGACAAAGATCTGATCTGCATCAACAACTGGGTGCTGCGGTTTGATGATGCACAGACTCAAGCAAAGGCTGAGCCCTTCAGCTTTGAAGAAACCGGCAAGGAAGATTCTATTGTAATGGAGATGTCTGTCAGCACCGTTCACAGGAAAGGAGTGGACGAAGACGACGACGATGAAGAATTCAACAAACTGCAGCAGCGAATGGCATTGATGCTCAAACTCAGTGCGGACATCGGGGCGTCAACCGATCTGGATGATGTATTTTCAGGAATACTTGACGAACTTTTTTCTGTTCTGCCGGCTGCAGATCGCGGATTTATACTTATGCAGGACAGCGAAAGCGGTAAACTCACCCCCAGGGCTGCGAAGTGCCGTGGCGGTTATGACAAGAAACTGAAAATCAGCAGTACGATCACAAAAAGGGCTTTTGAAGAGAAAACCGCGATTCTCTCATCAGATACATCCTCGGATGATCGCTTTTCATCCAGCGAGAGCATTATTCAATTTAATATCCAGTCCTTTCTCTGTGCGCCACTGGTTTCCCGCGACAAATCATTCGGGCTTATTTATATTGATTCATATCAGGCCGGAGATATATTCGACGGAGAGGATCTGAGCCTGATTTCAGCAATCGCATCTCAGGCAGCTGTATCCATTGAGAATACCCAGCTGATTGGAAAACGGATTGCGCATGAACGAATTGAGCAGGAACTGAAAGTCGCTTCTGAAGTACAGCGAAGATTCCTTCCCCGCGGAGTGCCCAGACACGACGAGTATGACTTTTTTGCATTTTACAACAGTGCAAGGGAAGTGGGCGGTGATTTCTACCAGTTTATTCCGATTAGCCAATACCGACTGGCAATTCTTTGCGGAGACGTTTCCGGAAAGGGGTTTTCCGCTGCCCTGGTCATGGCCAAAGTGATCTCTGAGATTCGATATCTCGCGCTTCAGAAAGAGAGTCCCTCAGAAGTCTTTTTTGATGCAAACCACATCCTTGAAGGGGAAAGTACTGAGGATTTCTTTGCGACCGCCAGCCTGATCTTTCTGGATATGAAAAAGGGGACCGTGACGATCGCAGATGCAGGACATGGTTTTCCCGTGATCTACAGAAGTAAAACAGCGTCCATTGAAAAACCGATTCGCCTGGAGGGAATTCCTCTGGGCATGATCAGGGATTCGATATACGAAGAAGTCACCATGAGACTTGGAGAGAATGACTTCTGCGTAATCACAACCGACGGCGTAACAGAAGCTGTCTCTGCAAGTGGAGATCAGTTCGGCAGGGAGCGTCTGGAGCAGGCACTGAAAGATAATTCCGCGTCAGTTGAAACCGCTGGCGCTGCCATACTTTCCAGTCTGGAAACCTTTACCAAAGGAGCAGGCCAGCACGATGATATCACACTGGTCTGCCTGGGGCGTAAAGAAAAGTCAAGTAACTTTGACACCTCTGCAGATGGCCTTGATGCTTAGAGACATAAGCTGTCGGGTAAATGCATTCCTGCCCCGGGAAATGATTGAAATGCATTCATAAGCGGTTTGATCGGGATTGATAAAAGAAAGGAATGGTTGAAAATGCCGATTTTCGGATCCGGAAACAAACTGAAAGAACTCGAAAGAGTCAACGCTGAACTGCTGGAGGAAATTCGTCAGCTCAAGTCCAGGAATTTCACCAGCGGCAGCATGAGCCTGAGCATGAAAATCACCTCCATGCCCGGCATACGCGAGATGGTGCTCAAGGTGAATGACTCGGGAAAAATCACCTATGCCAACAGTGTGTTCATTAAAGCTGCGGGATTGAAAAAGAAAGATGTGGTAGGCAAAGATATCGCAGAGATCGACGCCTTTGAATGGGGTCCTGGTATTCTCACTCACATCATATCTGAAGTCAATGAAAAAGAGGCTGAAAAGGAAATTGAAAGAAATTACCAGGATCCCGAAACCGGAAAACCCGTATACCTTCAGTTAAAAGGGCTGAAGATACACAAAGGGGTTCAGATCATTATTGAAGACATTTCCAGCCTGCGACGGATTGAGAACAACTTTGGCCGCTTTCTGGCGCCATCGGTTATTGACAAGATCAGTGAACTCGGAGACAGGGCATTCATGCCTGAAAAACGTGAATTGACAGTACTATTTGCCGATCTCAGGGGATTTACAGGCGTCTGCCTGAAACACACCCCGGATAAAGTTCACAGCATGCTGAACCTGTTTTTTGAGGCAATGTCTGAAATCGCAGAAACACATGAAGCAACCATTGACAAATTTGTCGGCGACCAGATCATGCTTTTCTTCGGCGCTCCGATCTGGAAAGTGGACAATGCGGTCCAGGCGCTGAACGCAGCCATAGAGATGCGTGACAGGCATGAAGAAGTCAAAACAGAATGGGACAAGCTGGGATTGCCGCAGCTGGACCTTGGGGATCGGTGTCAGCTCCGGAGACCTGATCGTGGGATGCGTAGGGTCGGACCGGCGGATGGACTATACCGTGCTCGGTCATCATGTCAACCTGGCAGCAAGACTCTGCAGTTCAGCGCGCGGCGGCCAGATACTGGTCTCGCAGAACTGCTTTGACCAGGCGCGCAAGGTCGGCAGTATACAGGGAAAATATCTCTTTGCACCCAGGACACGGGTTCAGGCAAAAGGGCTGGATGAACCCGTGGAAGTCTTTGAACTCAGAAAACCTGAGGAAGGATTGCCTGAAACAATCATACGTAAGAAGAAAAGCCCGAAAGGAAAAGAAAAATGACAGCTTTGAAAATGCGTTCACTGAAATCCGGCAAAAAGGATCGAAGGATAATCCTGTCCGGACAAATGACCAATGAAGACGTATCCCGGCTGGAAGAAAAAATGGACGAATTGTTCAGGAAAGGGGCCCGTCATCTCATCTTAGACCTTAAAAAACTTCAATACATCTGCAGCAAAGGCGTGGCAGTTCTTTTCCATTATACTGCCCGGGGAGAAAAAGAGGGCAACAGAATCGGCATTATCGCGCCCCCGGACAAAGTCCGGGTTGTCTTTGACATGTGCGGTGGAGAATCCGCCTTTAACATGGCTGAAACCGTTGACGAACTGGCCGAAACAGCCGGAGTCGGATTAAAAGACTGAACCGATCAACGAACGGAACGAAAAGAACGAAAAAGCCGGCTTGAAAGATTGGGACCCACAGAGGCGCGGAGGGAACAGAGAACTGTTTTTTTAGACAGGATTAACAGGATGGACAGGATGGAAAGATATCAAGTTAAAAGAATGGAAACAACGATCGCCGAAGGCATGCAGTTGATCCGTCAGTCAGCGGGAAATGCATGAAACTTCTTTGATTTTGGTCTAAAATAGTATATAATAAACTTAAATTGAATGACACTTACGCGTCAAGAAATTTAGAGGAAAACAAAATGAAAGCTGTAGATATGTCTCGTTTCATAAAACAATATCCAGGACTTTTTATCGCATTGAGTCATGACAGAAAAAAAGTCCTGGGCAAAGGCCACACACCAACTCAAGCGTTGGCTGAAGCGGAAGAAAACGGAGCTTCGGATCCGATTTTGACAAAGGTTCCGACTGAAAGCCGGAGCTATTTGTTGTGAAAAAGTTAGAATTTCCATATCTTCGGTATATTGTTTCGCCGCCTGAGGAACCGGACAAATATGTTTACCGTCCGGTCATACCTGTTACACTTTCTATGGGGAAAAAGTCGATAACGTTTGATGCCTTGATAGATTCCGGTGCAGACGAGTGTACCTTTCCCGGCTGGATAGCGGAAACCCTCGGACACGATTTGCACAAAAGCGATAAGAAGATATTTTCTGGAATTGGCGGATCTGTTCTTGCGTACCGACATAGAACAAAATTCAATTTAAAAGGTGTTTCATTTTCAGTGAATATATATTATTCAAACGAATGGAACGATATGCCTTTCGGCTTACTGGGACAGGCAGGTTTTTTTACTCACTTTGAAGTATCTTTTAAATATTCAGAGAAAAAAATAGTTCTCCGACATTGAGTGCCAAACTTGCTGCCTTACTTCCATGTTGCTGGTTTCTACGTTATGCAGACGTTTAAAAACGATTTATTCTATTACCCAGAGCCTGTCCTTCCACCGGTAAAATTGACAGGTCGCCGCAGGCACGCAGTTGATTGGCCTCAGGTGGGATAGACAGGGAAAAAACAATTATTGAAAGGTTGGAAACCACAGAGGCGCGGAGGGCACAGAGAACTGCTTTTATTAGACAGTATTAACAGGATGGAAAGACATCAAGTTAAAAGAATGGAAACAACGATCGCCGAAGGCATGCAGTTGATTCGCCTCAGGCGAAAACATACAAAATATACGAAAAAAAAACAACAGATAAAAATATTGGTCCACGGAAATCACGGAAATCACGGAAAACTGATATATTCAAAATAGACGAAAGAAAACGGATGAAACATAAATGCCAAACCTGTGGCAAGGAATTTGAATCAGTGGAGCAGTCTGACAATCCCATCTGCCCGGAATGCGACAAGACCACTCGGTTATATTCCGGCGGGCAGAAGAGCATCCTGGAGACTTTGAAGAAAGACCACGGCATTGAATCCGGGGTGACCCTTGAAGCCCCGGACAAGAGTTCAGATCCCGGCAAAACCACCCGCTTATCTTCCGGCAAACCGGATGAAAAGTACAACATTGAAGATGAAATCACCCGCGGGGGTATGGGCGCGATTTTGCGTTCACTGGACCGGGACATCCGCCGCCAGGTCGCTATGAAGGTCATGCTCGACAAAGGCTCACTCTCCAAGGACCGGATCGAACGCTTCATCGAGGAAGCCCAGGTCACAGGCCAGCTCGAACATCCCAATATTGTCCCCATCCACGAACTCGGCATCGACAGCAGAGGCAAGGTCTACTTTACCATGAAGATGATCCACGGCCAGAGCCTGAGCGAAGTGATTGATGCAATCGCGAGAAAAGACGAACAGGCACTTGAAAAATACACCTGGACTGAGCTGTGCAATATTTTCCTGAAAATCTGCGACGGCGTGGCATTCGCGCACTCCAGGGGAGTGATCCACCGTGACCTCAAGCCGGATAACATCATGGTCGGCGAATACGGTGAAGTCCTGGTCGTGGACTGGGGTCTTGCCAAGATCAGGGGCCACGCAGACCGGAAATCCGAAGACGTAGTCAAAACCCTCCGCAGTGAAGAAGACCTGTCCAAAACACTTGACGGCCAGGTCGCAGGAACACCCAGCTACATGCCGCCAGAGCAGGCCGAAGGCGAAATCGATAAGATCGATGAGCGGAGTGACATCTACAGCCTGGGCGCGGTGCTCTATGAAATGTTATCTCTGCTGCCGCCTTTCCGGGGAACCACAACCACCGAGATCATTGTCAAAGTCTGCGAAGGCAACCTGACAGCCCCGGAAACACTCGCCCCCAGCCGCGACATCCCCAAAGAGCTCTCTGCCATCTGCATGAAAGCCATGTCACACAATCAGACTGACCGCTACCGGAACGTGGCCGAACTCTCCGCAGACATCCGTCTCTTCTTCGAAGGCCGCTCCGTCAGCGCCAAAGAAGACACATTCAGCGAAGCTGTAATAAAACTCGTCAAACGCAACAAAGAAATATGCGGAACCGCCGCTGCCGCAGTCCTGATCATCGCCATCCTGAGCGGGATTGGTGTCTGGAGGATTGTTAAAGAAAAAAACCGTGCTACCGATAACATGGACAGATTTCTCAAAGAGCATGAAGCTCGGAAAAAAGACCGTGATCTGGCAGCGCCTGCCCTGGTGGACCGGGCATTAAGTGAAGTTGAGAAACAGAAACTTGATTCTGCGATGGAGTATGTAGATTCGGCAATCAATTTTGAAAAGAACCTTTACCGGGCTTATCTTCTGAAGGGGCAGTTGTTTGTCTGCAAGGGGGACTTTATCAAGGCTGCGGAATCGCTGGAGCAGTGCCTTGAGCTGAAAGAGGATGCCCATACCCAGAAGCTGCTTGCGCTTTGCCGTGAGGCTGTTAAGCGCAGCATCCAGACAGAATTTAACGGTCAGTTCAGCAAGATTTTCATGAAGCAGGGGATGTTTGCATTGGCAGAGCAGATGGCCGGATCTGTAAAAGAACTGGTTGCAATGTACAACCAGCGCCTCAAACCGTACGGTATGAATCATGTGAGTGTGGATGCAAATGGGAAGATCTGTTTTTCGGTTCTGAATATGAAGAAAAAACCGCATGACCTGACACCGTTGAAAGGTATGAAGTTGAATGTAGTGAGTTTGCGAAGATGTGGAGCGCTTGTTCATCTGTATCCGCTTCGGGACATGCCGATTGAGTATTTGAATTTACACGAATGTGGCAACGTAAGAGATTTGCGCCCGTTAAAAGATATGCCGCTTAGATGGTTATCACTATCGTTTACAAGAATAAGTGATATTCGTCATTTAATAGATCTTCCTCTTGAGTCTATAACATTGAGAGCTACAAAAGTTACAGATCTTTCCCCTCTTAAATCATCACCCTTAAAATACATAGATTTGTGTTATTGTAACGCATCTAATTTTGAAGTGCTAAAAGAATGTCCTCTACAAAGTATTTTTTTAGATGTTGGGGATCACATAAATCGTTTTCAGAATAAATCATTGGAGAATGTTCGTGTAAGAAATGGCAGGAATATTGATTTTGCGAATTGGCAAAAATGTATGAGTCTAAAAAATATTTATATTCATTCAACTGAGCATTTTCACCCCATATCTAAAGGATTATCTCGATTAAAGGACTATCCATTGAAATCATTAGCGTTGTGCGGAAAATACATTGTTAAAGATATTCAGTCAATCCGAGGGCATAAAACACTTAAACATCTGGATCTGTCAGGATCAAAATATTCCGATCCTCTCCCGCTTCTGGAATGTCCGAATCTGATTACGTTCAAAGGCCTGAAGTACAAGACTCCGCTTGAGATGTGGCTGGGCAAGATGACATACGCGGAGCTGAGAAAGGAAGTTAATCGTTACATTCAGCTTGCAGAGAATCATAAGGGTACCTGGGCCAGGCAGCTTGCGCCCATGCTGAAGAAGTCCCTTAAAACCGCTGATATCCGCTGGGTGCAGGAGGCAATCAAGAATAAGAAATATCAGGAAGCAGTTAAAACCGCTGATGCCATGCTTGCGTTTGTGATAGACGGCAAAGAGCGGAAGGAATTTGAACAGCTCAAGCAGGAAGCAATGAAGAAAATGAAAGACTGAAATGGTCAATGATCGGAATGAAATGAACAAAACTGCTTGAAAGATTGGAAACCACAGAGGCGTGGAGGGCACAGAGAACTGCTTTTATTAGACAGGATTAACAGGATGGACAGGATGGAAAGACCTCAATTTAAAGGAATGGAAACAACGATCACCGAAGGCATGCAGTTGATCTGCCTCAGGCAGAAACATATAAAATATACGAAAAAAATAACAGATAAAAATATTGGTCCACGGAAATCACGGAAATCACGGAAGAACTGATAAATTTAAAGGGAAATAAACTGCAGTCAATAGTCTATGGTTGATGGTCGATGGCGGACTGCACAAATCGTAACTGATATCATCCGCATTTATCCTGTAAATCCTGTCAAAAAAGCTGTTATCCGTTATTTGTTATCTGTTAATTGGGATAAGCAGTTCTCTGTGATCTCTGTGATCTCTGTGGTTCAATTCTTTTGCAGTCAATTTTATTTGTAATATAATTTCTGTTGAATCCCAATCGTGTCAGCAGTTTTTGCGCATTCTGAGCATTTTTGCGGCAGGTTTTATTGATCCTGAGATGCCTGAAAGAGTCAAGGTAATGACCGGCTGTTGCAGTTGCCAATTGCGTCTTTCGCGTCTCTTGCGTTCCCATTATTCAGTTTTAAACGCAAATGACGCAATAGAGACGCCACTCTCAGAAGTCAAAACATGCCGCAAGAATAACGTAACCGTTTATAA
>CAZGEP010000044.1:0-29802 GCA_964524955.1 uncultured Planctomycetota bacterium
GATGCGGATACGCTTGCTGATGCACTGCAGGGGGCGGATGTTTTTATCGGCATCTCGGTCAAGGATTGTCTGACCACGGAGATGCTCAAGGCAATGGCCTCGGATCCGATTATTTTTGCCATGGCCAACCCGGATCCGGAGATCCGATATGGTCTGGCGCGGGAATCACGGCCGGATGCGATTCTGGCTACCGGGCGGTCGGATTTTCCCAATCAGGTGAATAATGTGCTGGGGTTCCCTTTTATTTTCCGGGGCGCACTGGATGCGCGCGCAAGTACGATCAACAGGGAGATGATGCTGGCTGCAGTGCATGCGCTCAAGGATCTTGCCCGGGAGCCGGTTCCGGATGATATTTCCGCTGCGTACGGTGGTGAGCGGTTTGAGTTTGGTCCGGGGTATATTATCCCCAAACCCTTTGACAGCCGCGTGCTGACATCGGTAAGCCCGGCTGTAGCCCGTGCAGCCATGGAGAGCGGAGTTGCCGGGAGTACGTTTGATATGGAGTCTTATGGCAAACGCCTGGAAGAACAGCTGCAGGATATTCAGCGCTTTGTCGCTTTGTCATAATGACTGAAAGCATCCTGTCCTTTTTCGTATCATATTGACCAATCGCATATTTCTCCGAAATTTGCATTTCAGGCAGAGTCTGTAAGTGACAGCATTGCAGGGGGTTAAAAAATCAATACGGTTTCATCAGATTTGGCACGTCTGTTGCTTTACTTGCGCATATACTTCTTTTGACAGGCCAATTTTTTAACTGTTTTTTTTGGAGGAGGAAAGATATGAAGGTTGAGCCTTTATATGACAACATACTTGTGAAGAGGCTTGAAGCTGAAGCAAAGACGGAAGGCGGGATTATTCTTCCGGATTCAGCCAAGGAAAAGCCCAAGCAGGGTCAGGTTGTCGCGACCGGCAAGGGTAGTGTTAATGAAAGCGGTAAGCGGAACAGTCTTTCGGTCAAAAAGGGAGACACGGTTATTTTTGCGTCTTACGCGGGAAATGATCTGGAGGTGGATGGCGAAGAGTATCTGATTATGAAGGAAGAGGATATTCTGGCTGTTGTTGAGTAATCGGTTTTATTCTGTAATTGAACGGACAAGGAGTTGTGAAAATGAGCGCGAAAAAGCTTGCATTTAAAGATGACGCAAAAGAAAGCGTAAAGCTTGGCGTGGAAAAACTCGCCAGGGCCGTAAAAGTAACCCTCGGCCCCAAAGGTAAGAATGTTGTTCTGGATAAGAGTTTCGGTGCACCGACCATTACCAAAGACGGCGTAACCGTGGCAGAGGAAGTAGAGCTCAAGGATTCTTATGAAAATATGGGCGCCCAGATGGTCAAGGAGGTTGCCTCCAAGACCAGTGACAATGCCGGTGACGGAACGACTACGGCGACAATCCTGGCGGAAGCCATTTTCAAGGAAGGCCTTCGTTATACGAGCGCCGGATGTAATCCCATTGCAGTCAAGGACGGGATTCAGCTGGCCGTCGGAAAGGTTGTGGACGCGATTGAGAAGCAGGCAAAGGCTGTAAAAGGCAAGGCCGACATCAAGCAGATCGGCGCCATCGCTTCAAATAATGACGAGGAAATCGGTGAAATGATTGCCGACGCTATGGACAAGGTTGGAAAAGACGGCGTAATCACCGTGGAAGAGGGCAAAGGTCTGGACACTACGGTGGACGTGGTTGAAGGTATGCAGTTTGACCGCGGATACCTTTCTCCTCATTTTGTAACCGATTCCGATTCCATGGAAGTGGTTCTTGAAAAACCCTATATTCTGATTCATGAAAAGAAGATCTCCTCAGCCAAGGATCTGGTTCCGCTGATGGAAAAACTCTCCGGCGCCAAGCGTCCGTTGCTGGTTATTGCCGAAGATGTTGAAGGTGAAGCACTGGCCACTATGGTCGTTAACAAGCTGCGCGGCACCATTGCTTGTGCAGCGGTCAAGGCTCCTGGATACGGCGATCGCCGTAAGGCCATGCTCGAAGACATCGCCATGCTGACCGGCGGACGTGCGCTTTTTGAAGATCTTGGCGTTGACCTGGAGAAAATTGATGTTAGCGATCTCGGTCAGGCCAAGAAGATTACCATTGATTCCGACAATACGACCATTACCGAAGGCGCGGGTTCTTCTTCCGCGATTACCGGCCGTATCAATCAGATCCGGAATGAAATCAGCACCACAACATCCGATTATGACAGGGAAAAACTGGAAGAGCGTCTGGCCAAGCTGGCCGGCGGTGTTGCCCAGATCAATGTGGGTGCAGCGACTGAGACCGAGATGAAGGAAAAGAAGGCCCGTATCGAAGACGCACTGCACGCCACACGTGCTGCTGTGGAAGAAGGGGTTGTGCCCGGCGGTGGTGTTGCACTGCTTCGTGCTGTCAAGGCCCTGGACAAAGTGGATGTGAATGATGATGTAGCCATGGGTGTGGATATCATACGCAAGGCGATTCGTATTCCGCTTGAGCAGATCGCGATCAATGCTGGTGTGGAAGGCTCTGTTGTTTCCAAGAAAGTGGAGGACGGCAAGGATGATTTCGGTTTCAACGCTGCCACCGGAAAATACGGCAATCTTTTCAGCCAGGGTGTGATTGACCCCGCCAAGGTAACCAAGACAGCCCTTCAGAATGCGGCATCCGTGGCTTCGCTGCTTCTGACCACTGACGCTCTGATTGCTGAAATTCCGGAAAAGAAACCGGAAATGCCCGCAGGCGGTCCAGATGGCATGGGCGGCATGGGTGGTATGGGCGGTATGGGAGGCATGGGCGGCATGGGCGGTATGATGTAAATACTTTCCAGCGTCCTTGATATATTGTTTATTATACAACCGGAGGAATTATAAAGATGAAAATCAGACCATTGGACGACAGATTGGTTCTCAAGAAGGTAGACGCAGAGGAAAAAACAAGCGGAGGCATTCTGCTTCCGGATTCGGCCAAGGAAAAACCCCAGCGGGGTAAGGTCGTGGCTGTAGGCGACGGAAAACTGCTGGACAGTGGCAAACGGGCTCCCATGGAAGTTAAGAAGGGCGACACCGTTATCTTCGGCAAATACGCAGGAACGGAAGTCAAGGTCGGTAAAGAAGATCTTGTTATCATGAAAGAAAGCGATATACTTGCTATCGTTAAATAATTATTTGGAGGTGATGCAAAATGGCAGACAAGGGTAAACAGATACTTTATGGTGAGTCAGCCCGAAGCTCGGTTCTCAAGGGTGTAAAGATACTCACAGATGCGGTCAAAACAACACTCGGCCCGAGAGGCAAGAATGTGATTCTGGAGAAGAGCTACGGTTCTCCAACAGTAACCAAAGACGGTGTAACGGTAGCCAAGGAAGTGGAACTGAAGGATCCCTTTCAGAACATGGGTGTGCAGATGCTCAAGGAAGCCGCCTCCAAGACCAGTGATAATGCCGGAGACGGAACCACAACCGCAACGGTTCTCGGCGAATGCATTTTCCGCGAAGGTCTGCGAAATGTGACTGCCGGTGCCAATCCTACAATTCTCAAGCGCGGTATTGACAAGGCAGTCGGCGCAGCGGTTGAGTCCGTCCAGAAGCTGAGCAAGCAGTGCAAGACCAAGGAAGAAATTGCTCACGTTGCCACCATCTCCGCGAACAATGATTCGACCGTCGGCAACATCATTGCCGATGCCATGGAAAAAGTCGGCAAGGACGGCGTTGTGACCGTGGAAGAAGGCAAGAGTATGGAAACCAATATGGAAGTGGTCGAAGGAATGGAATTTGACAAGGGATATCAGTCCCCGTATTTTGTCACCAATTCCGAAACCATGGAAGCCGTACTCGAAGACGCGTATGTGCTGCTCCATGAAAAGAAGATTTCCAATCTCAAGGAATTCGTTCCGGTACTGGAAAAAGTCGCGCAGGCGGGTAAACCGCTGGTCGTGATTTCCGAAGAGGTGGAAGGCGAAGCCCTGGCATCTTTGGTTGTAAACAAGATTCGCGGCACGCTCAAATGCGCTGCGGTCAAGGCGCCCGGTTTCGGCGATCGTCGCAAGGCCATGCTCGAAGACATCGCTATCCTGATCGGTGGACGGCTGATTTCCGAAGATCTCGGTATTAAGCTGGAGAGCCTTGAACTGACTGACCTGGGTAAAGCCAAGTCCGTGAATATCAGCAAGGAAGCCACAACGATTATTGAAGGTGCTGGCAAGAAGAAAGACATTGAAGCACGTATTTCTCAGATCAAAACTCAGATTGAAACCACTACCTCGGATTATGACCGCGAGAAGCTCGAAGAGCGTCTGGCCAAACTCTCCGGCGGTGTAGCGGTTATCAATGTTGGCGCTGCGACTGAAACTGAAATGAAAGAAAAGAAGGCGCGCGTCGAAGATGCCATGCATGCAGCCCGTGCCGCTGCTGAAGAGGGAATCGTGCCCGGCGGCGGACTCGCGCTTCTGAAGTCACAGAGCGCTGTGGAAAAGCTGATCAAGAGCCTGGACGGCGATGAGAAGACGGGTGCAGCCATTATTCTTAAGGCCCTCGAAGAACCGGTCAAGCAGATCTCCAATAACGCGGGTTACAATGGCGCACTGGTAGTAGAGGAAACCAAGGAGAAAAGCGGTAATACTGGATTTGATGCCAACAAGTGCGAATATGTTGACATGGTCAAGGCCGGTATCATTGACCCGGCCAAGGTCACTCGAACCGCGCTTCAGAATGCCGCAAGCAGTGCCGGTGTCATGCTGACGCTGGAAGCAATGATAACGGATCTTCCGGATGACGACACGGAAGATGGTCAGAGTGCCAATAGCGAAGCGGTATTCTAAAGGCCGCTAACGTTTGTAACCGATTGTAAACCAATGACAAATGCCCTTTTCTGAAGCGTGGAAAAGGGCATTTGTTTTCTTCATTTGACTGGATTGAGATGGCGGACAAGAGAGACTTCTACGAGATACTCGGTGTGGACAGGAATGCGGAAAAAGCCGCAATTAAGAAGGCGTATAAACGTCTGGCCATGAAATATCATCCGGATAAGAATCCCGGTGACACAGAAGCGGAAAATAAATTCAAGGAAGCCGCAGAGGCTTTTGACGTACTGAGTAATGATGAAAAGCGTGCCGTTTATGACCGGTACGGTCATGAAGGATTGTCCGGCGCAGGACAGGGCGCTTCTCATTTCAGCAATGTAGAGGATATATTCAGTGCGTTTGGTGATATCTTTGAAGATTTCGGTTTCAGCGGCGGTGGCGGCGGCGGCGGTGGAATCTTTGATAATATTTTTGGCGGCAGGAGTTCAGGACGGCGCGCCGGCCGGAATCTGAAATGCAATATTCAACTGACAATGGAAGAATGCGCGACTGGATCTGAGAAGACCATTGAACTCAAGCGCAACGAACTCTGCTCGACTTGCAACGGCAGTGGTGCAAAACCGGGTACCAAGCCCGTTGTCTGCCCGTATTGCAAAGGCCGTGGTGAGATTACTCAGTCGCAGGGGTTCTTTTCCGTACGCACGACCTGTCCCAAATGCAGCGGCCAGGGAACCATTGTGGAAACCCCATGCACTGCGTGCAAAGGAGCGGGCTTTGAACCGAAAAAAGCCAAAGTCAAGATTCAGATACCGCCGGGCGTGGAAGACGGCACACGCATTCGGATTCAGGGTGAAGGGGAGCCGGGTCCTGACGGATTACGCGGGGATCTATACTGTTACATCAGTGTGAAACAGCATCCTTTTTTTCAGCGTGTGGAAGACAACCTGGTTTGTGAAATACCGATTACGTTCAGCCAGGCAGCTCTGGGGGCGGAGATTGAAGTTCCGACGCTGAACAAGAAAACCCAGGTAAAGATACCACCCGGGACACAGAGCGGACAGATCTTCCGGCTTCGCGGGCTTGGGTTTCCCAATGTAAATGGATACGGCAAAGGCGATGAAATGGTTCGCGTGTATATTGAAACCCCGAAAAAACTGAACGCAGAGCAGCGCCGTTTGCTGGAAGAATTTGCCAAGACCGAAGAAGTCAATATCAGTAAGAATCGACAATCGTTTTTTGACAAGGTAAAACAGTATTTCAGTGAGATATAACGAGGATTCAACCTATGGCTGGAAAGAAAAATAAAAAGACGAAAGGCGACGCGCTACCGACGCGTGAAGAAATTATTCGGCGCAGACTTGCTGAGATCGAAGAGAATAATACTGAGGAAGAGAGCCCCGTGAAAGAGAAAACTGCTTCAAAGACCGATAAGGAGTTTGATGAACTTCAGGACAAGTACCTGCGGCTGATGGCCGAATATCGCAATTATCAGAACCGTACGATTCGCGACAGGGAAAAGAGCCTGAATATTTCCCTCAAAAGCATTATGCTGGATGTTGTACAGAATCTCGATCACCTCGAAATGGCTTTGGAATCCGCGGAAAAGGATCAAAATATCGACGCGCTTTGCCAGGGAATCCGGATGACGGAAATGGAAATTATCCGCAGCCTGGAAAAATATGGACTAAAGCGGATTCAGACAGAAGGGGAATACTTTGATCCGGATTACCATGAAGCGGTCATGATGGAGGATCATGACGAACTGAACGACGAGATGGTTATTGATGAATTTAAGGCCGGGTATAAGCTTGGAGATATTGTGATTCGACCTGCAATGGTCCGTGTTGCGAGAAATCCTGAAAAACCCATGCCCGATGAAATCAAGGAACAGCGCAGAAAGGCAAAGGCGAAAAAGAACGGCTCGGAGACGGAGCCCGCTGATACCGATGAATCCCCTGCCGCGGAAAGGACATCCTGATGCCAACCTATGAATACCGATGCAAACACTGCAAAGCGGAACATCAATTCTTTCAGCGTATGACGGAAAATCCCAAACGGAAATGTCCGAAGTGCGGAAAACTGAGACTGGAACGGCTGATCAGTTCGGGCGGCGGGGTTATTTTCAAGGGCAGCGGTTTCTACGAAACGGATTACAAGCGGAAATCTAGCCCCCAATCGTCGGAAAAGAAGGAAAGTACATCATCGGCCGGAGAAAAGAAAACATCCGACACATTCTCTAAATCCGAAAGCAGTAAAAAAGAGTAGGGCGTTGTCTGTTAGTTCTTCCTGCGTTCAAGGATTGAATCCAGAAATGCCTCTGTCTTTTCCCGGATAATTGACGGGGAGAGACTTCGCATGCACTGGAAATGTCCTTTGGGACATTGGGCCGGCCCGTGGGATGAGCATGGTCTGCAATCCAGTTCTGTGTTTTCAATAATCAGACCTGGAGTATTAAAAGGGGTGAAACCAAACGATTGGACCGTGGGCCCGAAAAAGGCGATAACTGGTGTTCGTACAGCAGAAGCGAAATGAAGCGGTGCGCTGTCATTGGAGATCAGTACGCTGCACTCCCTGATCACGGCACCGAGCATTCGAATGTCTGTCTTACCGGCCAGGTTGATCACCGGGGGGATGGCTTTTGCTTCTATGGCCGCTGTCAGTTTTATTTCATTCGGTGATCCCAGGAGAATGATCTCGGCAGCGTATTGCTCGCTGATTCGATCAATCAATTCAATATAATATTCTGTCGGCCACATCTTTGTGGCCCAGACAGAGCCCGCAGCTATGGACACTGCTGGTTTTCCCTTGTAACCATTGTCGCGCATCAGTTGTTCTGCGTTGTCGGATTCTTGTGAGTGAATTCCCAAGTCCAGATGGATGCGGTTATTCTGGGCATCATAACCCAGGGGGGTGAGCAGAGAAAGGTTGCGATGAATTTCATGGACTGTCGGATCCCGGTGAACGGTTCGGGAATAGACAAACGGAAGAGCGGATTCACGGAAGCCGATAGTTGTGCCACAATGGCTGAGTAACATGAGCAGGGACGTACGCAGCGATTTATGTGCGCATACAATCAAATGATAACGGGTTTTCCGGAGTTTTTTCACGATATGGAAAAACTCGGAGATACCGTGATGCACGTTTTTTTTGTCATAGGAAATGGTGTGGATGTCAAGACCGGATATTCCGGAAACTATGGCGCAGCCCTGGGGGGTGCCCAGGAAGTCAAGCCGGCTCTCCGGAAAGAGTTCTTTTACGGCGTGAAGCACCGGAACGGTCAGTACCACATCCCCGGGAAAGGCAAACTGAACGATCAGTATGCGGTCAAACTTTCTTTTTGCTGATGCATGATCCATGTCTGATTGTCCACGACAGCGGTTCTCGCCATAAGGTCACGGAGGCTCTGCTTGTTTCTGCTGAACAGAATAGAAAAGACTCCCAGCATCATTATGATGTCCAGCCGGGGGATTAAATTCCGCAGGAATGCCCTGACGATACCACATCTTCCAAAATGGGTTGCATCAATCACCCGTTCACCCAGGATAAATTTTCCGGGTGTCCTTCCAAAGAGTCCTTCAAATAAAGAGCCATAGAGGATAAAGAAAAGAAAGTAGGACATTACCAGATGTTGCTGGGCGGGCGTTGGTGTAAAGAAGTTCATTTGCTTAAATGAAAGAAATGCCTGAATAGAGAACAGTCCAATGAGATTGAAGAAAATCATAGCATCGATTAAAAATCCGGCTATACGCCGCCAGGGCGGGCAAAAGAAATGCGCCTGTTCTCCCTGGGCAAGAGCGAATTGAATCCGTCTGGAAGATATTCGTCCCGCGGGTAACAGCGTGATTATAAGCAGCATGGTTATGAGAAAGAACGTCTTACGAAAAAGAGAGATTTCAATGTTTTTGATGCGGGTTTCGCCTTTTTTTATCAGCGTATTCTTCTGCACGGCAAACCATTCCAGGTTCGGGTTGGTATAGAAAAAGATCAGGTCGCTGCTGTTCGGTCGAGACAGAACGGAGATGCTGTTTGGATTGAGATGGTCTTTCGGCAGAATTCTGTTTGCGCGTTCTGTTAACAGACCGGATTCTGTGTCGGCTTGATGAAATTCAATGTGGTTGGTTTTCGGGGGGATGGTGACAACGACAAGCCGCTGATTTCGGGTAAAGGATGTACGAATTTTTTGTTTGAATGTCCATTTATGATTGAGTGAGAAGGTGTTCTGAGTAAGCGTTGCCAGATACGTAAGACCCTGGGTTGGATTCTGCAGGACCATACGTATACCCGTATCCGTGGATTCAACAAAATACCGTGGAATGGATTGGGTATCGAATGTGCTGGCGTCAAGACGGGCAAAGAGATCAAAGCCGTTGTTTGTTACTCGTAATGCCTGAAGAGACTCCTGGTCGCTGGTGATGGCAATCAGCTGATTGTCAAGAGTCCCCGCGCCCCGGATGGTCACGTTTGATTGAACCGGAAACGATTTCCATTGATCAATCGTATTGTTTTTTAACTCATACCGCATCAGGTTTCGTTCATAGAAGATAAAGAGACGCCGATTATGAAATACCATATCTACGGGATCACCGGTTAATTCAGTGAAAGAGAATATGGCGTTGGATTCAGACGAAATACAGAGCAGACGTGCCTGCTTCTGGCTCCCCAGAAAATCCTGTTTGTACAGACAGTAGATGTTATCTCCTGACATGCAGATGATCATGTCGCGAGCCTGAATGCGGATGCTGGTGGAAATAAACAGCAGGAGGAAAACCACGGACAAGCGAAGGAGTTTATTTCCCATATTCAAATACGATTTTTCGTAACAGTTGCGGCGGTTTCGATTCCAGATCTTTTTCATCGAGAACAGAGGTGACCTTGGACAGCTGGTTTTGACAGAGACGTACAAGTGGTGATGTTTTGTCCGTCATTATCTTGGACGCTGCTTTGAGCCAGAAATAGGATTCCTGGAAGGCGGCTTCTCTGCGCAGCATTTCGCCGATAAGGTACAATACCGGCGGAATTTCAACCGACGTGTATGCCTCTTTCTCAAGTGAGGCTTTATACTGCTTAATGGCGCTGCGTCTGAATTCACTTTCCTTGGCAAGGGTCTGCTTCTTTTTTGCTGCGAGGTTCTGAAGAAACGGAATCTTCTCAGCGGTTTCAACGCATTTCTGCAGGTATGCCTCTGTCGACGCCCGGTCGCCGATCCGATCGTAATTGGCGGAAATAAAATGATATACCACAAAGCGATCGAGTTTGTTCAGTTTGGCGTTGTCCAGAACGGTTTTTAAGAGTTCAATGGCAGCGTAGGGATCGTGCGGTGTGTAATTCTGCCGGTCCAGCAACCGTCCCACACGCGTCAGAGAAGAGTTGATTTCATTGCAGAAGGGCGCTTTGTAATATTCAATGCGCATCGCCCACGAGGCTTCCATTGAGAGTCTGGCCATATGCACCGTGTCCTGGTCTTTAAACTGTGAGATGTTGAAGGCGTTCTGGAACTTAATCAGCGGCGGTATGGTCTTCTGGTTGAGTTCGATAAACTTCATGTCGAGGTTGAGATTGACTTCTTTTTTGATAGACGTTCGCGTAGCGGTCGTCAGATTCTTTTGCACAAACCGTTTGACGTTGCTCTTAACTGCTGTACTGAAGAGTTCTGTTTTTTCCGTGTATCCGCATTTACAGCACATGGTCAGGGATAGCAGGTATTGGCTGACAGATGCGGAGTGGCGGCAGAAGTCGGTATCTATACCGTTTTGAGAATCCCATTTTTTCAGTTTTTGCTGTTTGAATTTGTGACCGCAGACCGGGCAGGTGCAATCCGAATCGATAATATTGGAGGGAATCTCTTTGCGGGAAATGTTTTTTTCAGAAGCCCCGCTGCTTTTGACGATTTTCTCCAGTTCATGCCACCCCAGGGGTTTTTTCCCTTTTTTGATAATTTCAATAGGCGGCTTGTCTTCGGTGGTCTGGGCCTCCAGCAGGCAGATGCAACATCCTGACAGAAGAAGGAAAAATAGAAAGTATGTGCTTGGTTTTATATCCGTCATTGTGCCTGCTTAATACGGATACAGGGAGGATTCCTGCATCCTCCCTGTATCCAAAGTTGTCAATGTTCAACACGCGCGTGTCAGCTCTTCGCGGAATCCGATTGCGCTTTCATATAGCGGCTTTTCAGCCGGGCGGCTTTGTTCTTATGAAGAACGCCTTTCTTGGCTGCGGTGTCAATTGTAGCGGCAAGCTCGGACGCCATTTCTTTGCGTTGACTGTCGGATTCAGCAGCATCCGCTTTTTTGAGAATATTTTTCAGAGACTTCTTGGTCTGCTGATTGCGGTAGTTCTGCTTCTTGCTCTGTCGAAGTCTCTTTTCAGCTGATTGCGTATTCGCCATGTACCAAAATCCTTAAAAAATCAGTTTTCTATTTTTGCGGCAACATCTTTAAAGTTGATGTCAATTTCATAAATCTGTTCAAAAATGTTTTTGGCTTCCTGCTGCTGACTGTTCTTTTCATGCAGGCAGCCAAGGTTATACAGGACTTCCTTTTTCTTTTCGGTCATATCCGGCAGCGATTCGAGTGCCTGTTCAAACTGATGCCGGGCAAGATCATACTGCTTTTTTGATGTGAAACAGAGGCCCAGCATATTGAATGAATCGGTTCGATGCTTGGGGTCTTTGCTTGACTGCTGAAGCTCGGAAATAGACTGATCCAGATTGCCCTGCGCAAAAGAAAATTTCCCCAGGTTAAAGTGGAAGGCCAGATTGGTCGGCTGCGCCTTGACACGGCGCTGGTATTCTGTGATCGCAATCTCGATCTGTTCTTTTTTCAACAGGTCGAGTTTTTTCCGGATTTCAGGATTTTCCGGGGCAGCTTTTGATTGCTTGACCAGTTCTTTGATCGCAGCGGTCTTACTGTTGATCGCCAGATCGCCAATTTTGAGCGTGATGGAAAAGTCTTCGGGGTTCAGTGATTTGGCTTTTTCATAGCTCTTTTTTGCGTTTTCAAAGTCGTTTTTCCGCTCATAGAGTTCACCCAGACGAACATAATTCTTTGAGGCATCCGGGGACTGCTCAATTCGTTTGTTTACGCGGTCAAACGCTTTTTCCAGATCTTCGGCAGTGTGGATCATGCGTTCTTCCTGATCCAGCTCTTCGGTTTCTTTCTGGTCAACCATAACGTCACGGGAACTCTTGGCCGTTTCCAGATTGCTTTTGCTGATTGTGTTCATGGCTGCAAGGTCTTTGCTGCCGCGATGGGCTTCCTGATCGCTGGGAATAATCTTCAGGATTCTGTTGTAGAATTCAATGGCCTTCCCGTAGTCTTTTTTCCGCTGATAAAGAGCGGCAAGCATTCGCAGGGTGGACACGGAGCGGGGATTCTTCTCCAGCAGATATTCACAGGTAAAGATTGCGGTGTCATTGTATTCGAGTTCAAAGGCGGATTTGGCCAGACGGGACAGCATGAATTTATTGTAGGGATCGTTCTGAAGATAATTTTCGCAGTCAATAATGATTTTCTCATGTTTCTTGCTAAGAGAAAAAATCATGATCTTGATCAGAGGAACCAGCCCAATGAAGAAGGCGGTTATTTTGAGAAAGAACCCACCGCCCTTTTCTTTGAATATTCGTTCTCCCACCGCGCGTAGCGCTTTACGGGCCTGGAGAAATTCCGGCTGGATGGCCAGAATATCCTGAAACAGGTTGACTGCATACCCGAAGTTATTCCGTTTAACGGCTTCGGACGCCTTATCAAATTGTTTGGTTATATCCATTAATGATCTCGTTGCCTGTAATAAATTAAAAGCAGAATTTTAAGTAGTTTCAAATCAAAGTCAAGCAAAAAGATAGGTATTGTCACAAGCGATATTTTTCGTGGTAGATGGGTTGGGATGATGATCCGTTATCCGTGCCTCAAGTTTCACTTGACACGACCGTATCTATAATTTATAATACCAAAAACATTTTTTCGGTATGAGTATTATGGCTGATTTTTTTACAAAAAAGACGTCTATGGCAGAAGATATAAAGAGCAGTCATAAATCTATTATGATTGCCGAAGACAATCCGAAGACCAGACTGGTCCTTGAAAAAACGCTGTCTGCTCAAGGCTATAAGGTTATCAGCGTCGAAAACGGGAAAGCGGCCAGGGATTATCTTCAAAACAGTACTCCGGACCTTTTAATCCTGGATATGAAAATGCCTGAGATACACGGGTCAGAGGTTATTCGTTTTTTGATTAAAAATAAAAGCACAATTCCAGTTCTGGTCTATACGGGGTATCCTGAGATGAGAGAAGGGGTTACGGTTATCAGCTATAAGTATTGTGATTATCTGGCGAAACCCAGTTCCAGGGATCAAATTCTTGCCAAAGTCAGGGAAATGATATCGGCGGACTTTGACTAAAACAACCCGGTCGTATTTCTGCGCAGGCTGTCGTTGATTTCTTGCCCGGTTATCTTTGTTTTCAGGTTTTTTACTTTTTACAACCGAACCGAGAAGCGGACGAATTGTTAATTTAATGGCCATCTTACAAGCCGAGGATATTGTTAAGTCTTACAAAAAAAGGACAGTGGTAAACCAGGTGTCCATTACGGTGCGGGGCGGGGAGATTGTGGGATTGCTCGGGCCCAACGGAGCCGGCAAAAGCACGTCATTTAAGATTATTGTCGGAGCGGTTCGACCGGACCGGGGAACGGTAACCATGGACGGGAGGAATATTTCACGGTTGCCGATTTATAAAAGGGCCAGACTCGGCATCGGGTATCTGCAGCAGGATCCGTCCATTTTTCAGGGCTTGAGTGTCTGGGATAATGTACGTGCCGTGCTTGAGTTTCATGAGCCCAGCAGAAAAAAGAGAAATGAAATGATTCAGGAGCTGCTTGAGGAGCTTCAGCTCATCCAGCTAAAAGATTCTATTGCCAGAAGTCTTTCCGGGGGAGAGCGGCGCCGGCTGGAGATTACACGGGCCCTGGCGGTTTCTCCAAAGATCCTGATGCTGGATGAACCGTTTTCCGGAATTGATCCCAAAACTGTGGAAGAAATGCAGGATTTGATAACGGATCTTCGAAGAAAAGGAATCGGAGTTTTTATTACCGACCATAACGTACGGGATATTCTTTCCATTACGGACCGGTCGTATATTATTCAGGATGGACATATTATCAAAGAAGGCGGGGCCACGGAACTGGCGGAAGATGAACATATTCGCGACGTATATCTGGGCCGGAGATTTCACCTGTAACTTGTTTTGCGAAAAATATTGTGCCGAAAACGCTTGAGTCAATTGTTGGTAATTTGAAGGTCGTACCCGCGCTGCCGGAGCTGGTTGTTAAATTGATGAGTATGCTCGATGATCCGGAAGTGAAGATCAGCGATGTGGCCAAAGTTATATCCAAGGATCCGGGGCTTGGTGTACAGATTCTGAAGACTGTGAATTCAGCCTTTTATTCCCTGAACAGCCGAATTGGAAACATTGACCGGGCAATAACCATACTCGGTTTTCGGGAAATCAAGAATATTGTCCTGGCAAACTCGGTGTCCAAATCCTTTAAGGGATACAAGGGGATCACGGATCTTTCCATCATGGATTTCTGGAAACACTCGCTGGTAAATGGCTGTGTGATGCGGTGTATGGCTCGTAAGACGCATTGTCCGGGCGGGGGAGACGCCTTCAGCATCGGCCTGCTTCACGATATCGGAAAACTGGTTTTAATCAGTGCCGCGCCGCAAGAGACTGAAGAGATTGTCCGGATCGCCAGGGAAAAGGAACTCGCCTTTTGCGAAGCAGAACAGGATGTTCTCGAAACCACTCACTCGAAGATCGGTGGATGGCTGCTCAACGAGTGGCGGCTGCCTGAAGCATTCACGAATATCATTACTGGGCATCATGACAAACAGGCCTATGAAACCGATCCGCTGACCGGTTGCTGCTATTTCGGCAATTTTATTGCGGAATTGAAAAATGTCGGGGGCAGTGGGAGCTTCAGCAAAATGCGGCTCAGTGGTAGAGCCTGGAGTATGCTCGGTATGGAGCGGGGCGATCTCAAGGCAATGATCGCACTGGCGAACAAGGAGATTGAAAAAGCAGATACCATTCTTGAAAATTTGATTTCAAACACAACCTAATGTTTTATTCGGAGATGAACGATGAGAAAAGAAGATGAATTGGCGTTTGTGTTAATTGCACCCTACAGTCTGCTTAAGAGCCGCACGGGCGGGATTATCGGGCGTCTGCTTTCCCTGACACAGTCAGAGCTGATCGGTGTGCGAATGTACGCACCGTCGGATGAATTTGTCGACGCCTATATTCGTACGCTGAAAGAAAGTTCTCAGGACAGCAAAGTGCGCAAGGCGTTTGTTGACTATGTGGATCAGAATCTTCGACCTGATAATATTCTCGGTGTGCTGAACCGTACCATGCTTCTGCTCTTTCGGGGAGAGAACGCGATTCAGGATGTATCCCATGTGGTGGGAAACATCAGCTCTGAACCCCAGGGCAATACCATCCGGGGAACTTATGGTGATTTTCTCTTTCATCCGGACGGGTCGGTACGTTTTTTTGAACCCGCTGTTCTGATTGGTGACGGGCAAAAGGAAAATATCAATAAAAAACTGCGGATCCTCGCGGATTTTGCTGAAAAAGACGGCGGTGTACTGGAGAGCAGGATGGCGTCCAAGAACGCTGCGTCCGCGGAAACCACGCTGGTGATGCTCAAACCGGATAATTTCATAAAGCAGTCTTCCCGCCCCGGAAACATCATAGACATGTTCAGTCGGACCGGGCTTTATATCGTGGGTGCCAAACTCCTTTCAATGTCGATAGCACAATGCAGAGATTTTTACGGGTTCCTGGAAGATGTGTTCGTGGATAAGCTTAAACCGGTTGTTGCTTCCCGGCTTAAGGATTGCATCAAGGATACATTTGACTTTGACATTCCGGATAAAGATTATGAGGCCATGGCCGATATTCTTCGGAAAAAGAACGCACGAACCGAAGTCAACCGAATTATTACATATATGAGCGGGCGGGATCCCGGTGAAATCGCCTCTGAGAAGGATATCGACGCGCCGGGCTCTTCCAAGTGTCTTGCCATGCTGTACATGGGGGATGACGCGGTGGAGAAGATTCGCGCAAAACTCGGTCCTACGGATCCAAGTAAAGCCGAAGGCGGTACCGTACGATCTGACTACGGCAATGACCTTATGAAAAATGGCGCTCATGCCTCAGACAGCGTAAAGAGTTCTATCAGGGAACGGAAGATTGTCGGCCTTTCCGGGAACGAACCTTCGACCATCAAACAGTATATTGAAGAATATCTGGCATCTTCGGAATGAATCCTCAGGAGTGCGAACTGCGTTGTTTGCGCTCATTCATCGTTCGGTAGAGGTCCACGTATTTGCGTGTGAATTTGTCTACAGGTCTGGCAAGCGCGGCCTGGCGGGCATTGCGTGAAATGCGTTCGTAATTCCGACTGTCTTTAATCAGGGATTCAACCGCCTGGGCCAGCGAGTGCTGTTCGCCCGGGGGAACGAGAAGTCCGCTGTGATTATGCGAGAGAATTTCCGAAATTCCTTCCACATCATACGCAACACATGGCAGACCGCAGGCTGCGGCTTCCAGAAGCGAGTTGGGCATTCCTTCCCACCGCGACGGAAGGATGAAGATGTCGGCCTCCGCCATCAGTGATGGAATTTGGTCATGCGCAACGTGTCCGGCAAAGTGTACCTGGCTCGCCACGCCGTATTTGCGGCATTCATCCCGCAGTCGCTGTTCATCTTCTCCGGCGCCGGCGATGGTGTAGGTAACAGGATGGGTGCGTGCCAATTCGGAAAGAATGCGGATTCCGTCCTCCAGCCGTTTCTGCCGGGTAAGCCGTGCCACGCTTAGCAGGCGAATCTCTCTGTCTGCGGGGAGGCGACGGGCCTGCGGAGGTCTGAAGCACTGGGTGTCAACGCCATTGGGAATGACCATCAGGCGGGAAGAGGGGATCCCACGGCGGTTCATGAATGCTGAAACCCGATTGGATACGCAGACATGGATATCGGATAGTCCCCAGGTCAGTGCTTCCAGAACCGGATGAAAGGCTCGGCCCTTCTCGGCCACGCGTATGGATGAGATCAGGGAAAAGTTCCGGTTCATAAGATGAAGAAATTTGCCGTATAGATTTGCGTGAAAGAGAAAGGTGTGCAGAATATCAGGAGCGAAGTGCTGGACTGTTTTACTGAAGCCCGACAGCCGGTGCAGGGTCAGCGGAGAGTCACAGCCCAGTATGGAAACCGGTACACCGAGGTTTCGGATTTTTGTTGCCACCGGCCCGTCGCCAAACAGTGCGGTAACCGCGATATTGAATTCCGGGTGACGGATGACTTCCTTAACGATCGAATACAGACAGTTTTCCGCTCCTCCCTGATTGAGTTCGGTGATCAGAAAAAGGATTTTCAAAAGGGGTACCCGAGTTCAACAAAAATTTTAAATCCTTCTGTACTGTTCGCGAAATCCACGCGACCGACAATGTTGGGTTGAATAACCGCCCGAAAACCGAGACCGTAGACCAGGTTGAAATTATCCATGCCTGTTCGGCTGAATCCGCTTCCAACGCCGCCGTATTCGACAAAGGGTGCCAGCTGCCAGTTCGTTTTAACATTAAACAGGATTATCTTCAGGATGCTGATGCGTTCTTCAAGTGAAAAGAGGATCAGACACCGGTCATACCATCGACCTTTACCGAATCCTCTGAGAAGGTTGGATCCACCCAGCATGGATTGTTCGTAAAAAGGAACCGTGTCACCGAATACACGCTGATATAAAATCCGCGGTGTTGTCAGCAAGCGTCCGTTAAAGCTGTTCAGGATCGCTTTGGTCTGTACACAGAATTTGCGGAAGGAGATTTCGCTGCCAAATTCGCGATCCGCAACTTCATAATCGATGTTGAGATAATACCCGTGCGAAGACATGTCGTGTTTGGGACGGGTATCAAAACGCAGGCCGATCTTGTGGGCATAGGTCCACGAGCCCCGGATGCCCGTGACGTTGCGGTACAGATCCCGTGTGTCCGGAATGGTTTCCAAACCTCCGGTTTTGACCTGGACATTCATCAACCGTTCGGTCAGCGAGATGCAGCAGTACTTTCCCAGATTAATGCCGCCGAAAAAGCGCAGCATGAACTCACGGTGCGTATAGTCGGATTCGTCGTTTTCATCTGTGTCCGGACCAATGCCGTAGAAACGGTAGGATGAATTTTCGAAATAATGGCCGCGAAGATTGACCCGGTACAGACCGTGGAAGAGGCTACAGTTTTTATATTCAGCTACCACGTCTTCGTTAATCTTTGTTGACTTGGACAGTTTTAAAAAATACCGTTCGCCTTCTTTTGGATATTTATACAGCCGAAGGGTTGTGGATAAGCCGAAGATTTTATTGTAGGTGATGGACGGGGCAAAGAGATTCGTTACTTTCTGGTTTTCGTCCAGAAAAAGCAGTGCGTAGAGAAGACCGTAGGTCTCACCGGAGTTGGGTGTTGTCTTGAACGCGGGGATAGGAATGTGTTGACGTCTGCTTCTTTTTTCGTTGTTCTCTTCTTTCTCATCTGGCGGCTGTTTCGAAATCTCAGCCGGGGCTTCCTGCGCATAAAGGTTTAGCATTGTTCCGGTCAGAATGCACAGGACAAGGAAGATGTGGCGCGTCATGAATACCTCCCAAATAAGAGGCCTTTCAAGGAAACGATGTCGGTCCAGTGTTTGGCAATCAGCTCCTTGACAGTTGGAGGAAAGAATGTCAGTGAACTGAAATCCTCACGCCGGACTAACGTCAGGTCCGTGAGAACCTTGTCTTTTCCAACTTCGGGATCGGAACCGAGCAGAGGGAGAGGGGAATTCGGAGCGCACTCACAGTGTACAAATATGTCCAGCGATGTTTTTTTCTTCTTCTTGGACAGCACACCTGCACCGAGAATTTCAGTAGCAGTCACGTGTATACCGCATTCTTCTTCCAGTTCACGACGCGCACACTCGGCGATGCTTTCACCGTGTTCAAGGCGTCCGCCGGGAAGAACCCAGTATTCACGTGAGGATTTCGTATGTTTGACTGCCAGCAGTCTGTTGTTGATAAAGACTGCTGCAGCGATTCGTATGATTCTCATGTTCACGTATTCCTGTTTTCCACAACCCAGCAAAGCAGAACCACTACAATCCCCACAGCGGACAGGAGACCGGTCAGTTCGAAGCTGTGCGTGCGGGCATGGCGCAAATTCGGTTTTTCGGATGACGGCTCGTCCGGAAACTCAGATGCTGAATCGCGAATATCGGATTCTGATGGAGCCAGCATGTTGACTGCAAAACGGTGTCCCTGGCTGGTGAAAATGCCAGGAAATTCAAATCGGTCACCCGTATTACCGCGGCTATTATACGGATAGAACTGTGTTTCGCCAGTCTTAAAGTAAGAATACTTTTCCTGGAAAAGCTCCCGAGCCAGGTTGGTAAAAAGGATGGGAAAGGAGGGAAAACGATGAATGGTTGAGTCGCTGGGCGTAAAAGCAAAATAGAGAAAGGTGGGGCCTTCAAATGCAATAATATAATTTTTGTATTTCATGCGGAGCGCAGCATTGCCGCAGCTGCGGATCTGTTGGGCGGAAGAGATCTGGAGGGTGCGGAAGTCGGTATTGCGGAACAGAGAATCCCTGGAGACCCATTCAGGACGGACGTCGTTCAGGGTAATTCCGGCATCTACATTTGCAAATCCACCACCGCCTGCAGGCGCAAAAAGAATATAAAAGGTTCCGGGAGTTTGTCGTACCGGCACATGGGTTCGGTTGAGAACGAGGATACTGTAGTTGCCGGACACGAGGTCTGCGTCTGAAATGTCCGGTATATATCTGCATGAAACCGCGTTGGCGCGAAGCGCTTTTTCGATAAATCGGTTTCGTTCACCGCAAACAGCGGCTGTCGGCGGAACGGTCTTGTTTCGTATCGCCTGAACTGAATCATCGAATGCAAGCGCGTCCCGGGCAGTATGTTTTAAAATCAACGTATCCGGTTGCTCAGCTGGAAGCGGAATCGTCAGTTGTTTTTCGGCTTTGGGTGCAAGTGTTACTTTTTTTTGCAGGATCTCCCCGGAGGCTGACGATAGAATCGCTGTGGTTTCAACCTTGCGGGAGGAATAATTCCGCAGAATGGCGAAAAGGGTATTTTCAGAAATGTCAAGGGATGTCCACCCGGTATTGTTGTCTGTGTTACCAACCTGTACGGGGATCAGGAACCGGCGAAGGTTTTGTGGTACATCCGGCAGATGGTCCGTGAAAAAATAAACCGTTTTCTGGCGCATCAGGTGTTCAACCAGAATTGTCTTATCCTCCTTGCAGGCAACAGGTTGATTCCTGGATGCCTCGGCAATAATCTGTTCTGAGGTTCCCTGGATCGCAGAAAGCGGACTTCCTGCCGGACGTGGATTGTAGACAAGGGTAATCCGGCTGCCACGGAGCGGACCTGAGCAAAGGGATTTAAGCCTCTTAACTGCTTTCTGGTAACGGGATAAACCCTCTTTTTCCCTGCTTGCCATGCTGGCGGAGCAATCCATCATAACAATAACATCCTTTGACCCGGGGCGATTCCATTCGAAAGACAGACCGGCTGCAGAAAGAATGAGAATGACAAAGGCAAGAGCTCTTAGAAGTGTGATCAGATCCCATTTTTTTCGGGGCGGCGGTGGCGGCGGTGTGAGTCGCTTGAGCAGTCGGTTCCATAGAAACAGGGAGGATACATCCGCGGGGCGTTCCCGCTGCTGCAGTCGAATGAAATAAAAGACCAGCAGGAAGAGGGGGAGAAGGTATAGTATGTTGGGATAAAGTAGTTGCATACCAGCCTGTTAGTAGAAAATTTTCTCAGAAAAGTATACACAATCAAATCAGGTTTGCAAGAAATATAGCATCGGCATCTTCAGCGCTAGTGAAGCGTTTTAGACTCGCGGTCGGTGGTTCCTTGTAAATAAAGTGGTTAACTTTAAAATACTGCTTGACTTTGAAAAAAAAAATCTATAATATTCTCTTTTTCGGAAAACGGAATCTTTTTTGGAGTCTGTATCTTTGAGTCACGCAAGAAAACATAATAAATCCAGGCGGCGCAGGAAAATCGGATCCAGCAAGAGAAGGCAGAAGCAGAGACAGAAACGTCGCAGAAGATAATTTAGAGGATTACCATGAAAACAGTATCTGTACGAAAAGAAGATGTAGTTCACAACTGGTGGCATATTGATGCCGAGGGTAAAGTGCTTGGTAGAATCGCCACTAAAATTGCACGGGTTCTTCAGGGGAAGCACAAGCCCTGTTACACTCCGCATATTGACACCGGAGATTTTATTGTAGTAACCAATGCAGAGAAAGTCCGTGTGACCGGAAAGAAAGACCAGCAGAAAGTTTATTATCACCATTCGTTGTATCCGGGAGGTCTGAAAGAGACCGCGTACCTTGATATGCTGGAGAAAAAACCCGAGAAAATTATCATGCTCGCTGTGGAACGCATGCTTCCTAAGACAAAACTGGGACGGGCCATGATAAAGAAACTGAAAGTATACAAAGGTTCCGACCATCCGCACAGTGCTCAGGAACCTTCGTCGCTTGAATTGGATTCAATTTAGGAGGTTTTTGTGGACGATTATATCTGGGGAACAGGACGTAGAAAAACATCGGTCGCACGGGTACGAATTAAACCCGGAAAAGGTCAATTTGTTATTAACAAAAAAAACGCAGAAGAATATTTTCCTGGCGAGGATATGCAGATTCGGATGCCCATGGAGGTGACCAAAACTGCCGGTAAATTCGATGTGTTTGTGACCCTCAACGGCGGCGGTGTAAGAGGACAGGTCGGCGCTGTGATTCATGGATTGTCACGAGCTCTGGCCAAGAGCGATGAATCCTTAATTGAGGAACTGAAAAATTACGGAATGCTCACCAGAGACTCGCGAATGGTTGAACGAAAAAAATACGGGAGAAAAGGTGCACGAAAGAGTTTTCAGTTTTCCAAACGGTAATATTTTTTTCTCAGCTTTTTTTAGATATTCATACCAAAAAGGCCTTTCAAAGGCCTTTTTTTTGTTGGCTGGCCTTTCCTTAATCTTTTTGCACTCTTTTGTCCGTCTGCAGGCGGACTCCATCAAACTGAGAAACGGCAATACTCTTCGAGGGGATATTGTATCTCAGAACGAGGAGCGTGTGGTAATTCAGCTTCCATACGGTCGGCTAACAATTGAGCGGGATAAGATATCAGAGATTCGAAAAGAGGAAAAGAGCGCGTCCTGTGTTCGCCAGGCCCGTGACTTGGTGAGGATCGGAAGTTACAAACGGGCGATTCGCCTTTATAAAAAGGCCGTATCCCTGGGAGCACCCCAGGATGAAGCACGAGAACATATCGAAAACGCATTCGTACAGTGGCTTGACGTTTTGGCTGCACGAAGGTGTTACGAAACAGCATTGCGCATTGGTGATGAAGCGTTGCGGGAGTTTCCGAAAGCCAGGAAACTGAAGCATCTGGTCGATGATATCCAGAGCGAAGACGGCCGTATAAAAAAACGGCTTACTCAGGCCGCGATGTACTTGGACGTGGGCAAGTATAGTGACGTACTCAAACTTCTTGATGATATTGTAGAGCATAATCCGTACCTGACGGATACGGCCGGTGTGATGGCTGCGGATGCGCATTATGGTCTTGGCGAAGACGCATTGGTACAGTCCGATTATAAACGAGCTGCAGTCTGCGCGGAAAAAGCGATGCGGGTGCATGCGAAAAAAACCGATGTCTATATGAATCTCTATCTGTGCGCTCAAACCAATCGCGCAGTTATCGCCTTAAACAAGGGAAATTTTCGTGAGTTTAGAACAGTTGTGGAGTTGTTGTCCAGGGATGCACCGCAACGGCTGGAGACATTCTTCTTTCAGGGACTCTTGGCTGAACGCAATGGAAACGGAAGCCAGGCATTGCGTATGTACCAAAAGATGCTTCCCGCTTTTCATAAGAACGGAGCTGTTCAGGATTTACTGCCTGTTGCCAGAGAAAAAGCAACGAAGCTTTTTCAGAAGAAACGGATTAAGAGTATCCGTGCGTTTACAAAGAACGTGGTTCCTGCAGGGGATAAGGTTCGCAGGCAAGAAACAGCTCATTTTATTATTAACGGATATAACCGAAAGTATATTGAACGAGTAGGGATGGCTGCTGAATTTCACTTAAAAAATATTGTGGAGAGATTTACCACGAGCGTACCGGGCAAGTTGTTCTCGGATAAAATAACCATACATCTATTTCCAGATAAGAAGACGTACTTGAAGAATGGAACACCTGGCGAGTGGTCTTCGGGGGTCACAAAGGTACTCCTTTCTCCGGGCAGGAAACAGACGTTTACGATTGAATCCTTTCACGGATCCAGTCGGTTTATGCAGACAATCCTGCCTCATGAACTGGGACATGCTGTTTTATACAGCATTACTGCGGGGAAAAGGATTCCACTTTTTCTTCACGAAGGCGTTGCTGTCAGCGCTGAACCAGAGCTGCGGCATCGGTATCTCAGACATTTATTGAGGCAATACGCTGCCGTGGATGATTTGATTTCTGCCGAAACACTCCTTGCTCTTAAAAAATATACACCCAATCCAGGCCGTTTTTATGCACAATCTTACGCTGTTTTTGATCTTTGCAAAAAAGCGTATGGAGAAAGGGAATTAATGAAGAGAATAACCTCTCTATCTCCGAATCCTGCCCAAAAAGAGATCCTTCATATTACGGGAATGAAAAGCTTTGAGGCGTTGGACAAGGCGCTTGTCAATTGGGCGCTGTCTGAGTAATCGAATGTCGCCTGAATGAATAGTGTGAGTAGAAAAAAAGGCCGGTTGGATAACCGGCCTTTTTTTGAGTGTATTTGGGCATTTCGGCTGAATATCAGAGACAAGCCTGAGCTGCAGCCAGCCGCGCAACAGGTACCCGATACGGAGAGCAACTCACGTAATTCATGCCGACCTTGCAGCAGAATTTAACGGAATCAGGATCACCGCCGTGCTCACCGCAGATACCGACTTTCAGTTTCGGACGTGTCGCGCGACCCTGGTCAACCGCCATCTGAACCAGCTGGCCTACGCCACCCTGGTCAAGTGTACCGAACGGGTCATCCGGAAGGATCTTCTTGACGAGATAGTCCGGCAGGAACGTTCCGACATCATCACGGCTGTAGCCAAAGGTCATCTGGGTGAGATCGTTTGTCCCGAATGAGAAAAATTCAGCACCTTCAGCAACCTGTCCGGCTGTGAGAGCGGCGCGTGGAATCTCAATCATGGTTCCAACCATGTATTTGATCTTGGATTTCTTCTCTTTGATAATCCGGTCGGCTGTTTCACGGATAACGCCTTCAAGGTAATCAAACTCCGCCTTTGTACCGATGAGCGGAATCATGATTTCCGGAAGAACTTTTACACGTTTTTTTGCCATGTTGCAGGCAGCTTCAATGATCGCCGTGGTCTGCATGACGCAGATTTCAGGATAGGTAATTGACAAACGGCATCCGCGATGACCGAGCATCGGGTTCATCTCATGCAGATTGGTAATCAGCTCCTTTACCCTGGGCAAGGTCGTCTTCAGGCGACGTGCCATTTCCTTCTGTCCCTTGGCATCTCCAGGCAGGAATTCGTGAAGTGGCGGATCCAGCAGGCGGATGGTCACTGGAAGACCGTTCATGGCCTTGAAGATACCTTCAAAGTCTTTGCGCTGATAGGGAAGAAGTTTTTTGAGGGCTTTCTTTTTCCCTTCTTCGTCCTGAGCGAGAATCATCTCGCGGACGGCCCAGATTCGTTCACCTTCGAAGAACATGTGTTCTGTCCGGCAGAGACCGATGCCTTCTGCACCGAGCTTGCGTGCAACTTCTGAATCCTGAGGTGTATCCGAATTTGTACGGATATTGATCTTGCGGACTTTGTCGGCCCAGTTCATGATCTGTACAAACATTTTGTAGATCGGATGTCTCTTGGCTTTTGCATTACCCTTGGCCAGACCTGCGATTACCGGACTGTGCGTGGACTTGACTTCTCCGGTAATAATTTCACCGGTGGAGCCGTCGATGGAAATCATGTCGCCTGCTTTGATTATCTTTCCATCAACTGCAATCTGCTTTTTAGAGTAGTTGATGCTCAGAGCTGAACATCCGACAACACAGCATTTGCCCCAGCCCCTGGCAACAACAGCAGCGTGTGAAGTCATACCGCCCGTAGATGTCAGGATGGCTTCTGCAGCCCACATGCCGCTTACATCTTCAGGAGATGTCTCGTGGCGGACAAGAATAACCTTCTTGCCCTTGCTGTTCTGTTTGACAGCTTCATCGGCGGTGAAATATACATGTCCGGATGCTGCGCCTGGGCCAGCGGGAAGACCTTTGGCGACACAACGGCCAGCCTTCAGAGCCTTGCCCTTGTCATCAAGGTCGAAGATCGGAAACATCAGCTGGTTGAGCTGCGAACCTTCAATGCGCTGCAGGGCTGTTTTCTGGTTGATCAGTTTTTCGCGTACCATGTCTGTTGCAATCTTGATCGCTGCGAGTCCGGTCCGTTTACCGGTCCGTGTCTGCAGCATGAAGAGTCGACCTTCCTGGATGGTAAATTCCAGGTCCTGCATGTCTTTGTAGTGTTTTTCCAGTTTTGAACGAATACCGATAAGCTGCTTATAAACCTTGGGCATCTTCCGGTTGAGTGTGGAGATGGGCTGCGGCGTACGAATGCCAGCCACAACATCTTCTCCCTGGGCATTAATCAGGTATTCACCGTAGAATTCATTCTTACCGGTGGATGGATCGCGGGTGAAGGCAACGCCCGTACCGGAGCCTTTTCCCATGTTTCCAAAGACCATCGCCTGTACATTCACCGCTGTGCCGAGCAGGCCTGTTATTTTATTCAAACGGCGATACGTGATGGCTCTATCAATGTTCCATGACCCGAAAACTGCATTGATGGAAAGCTTGAGCTGCTCACGGGCATTGGTCGGAAATGCTTTTTTTACGTGCTTTTTGTACACCTTTTTATATTCTTCAACCACTTCCCTAAGCTGATCTGTGGTAAGATCCGTGTCCAGTGCTGCTTTGTATTTTTTCTTTACAGCGGTGAGTTTTTCTTCAAAGTACTCATGTTCGACACCCATAACAACATCGCCGAACATATTGATAAACCGGCGGTAGGAATCCCATGCCATGCGCTCATTTCCGGTCTTCAGGGCAAGGCCTGCAACCGAATTATCATTCAGACCAAGGTTCAGAACGGTATCCATCATTCCGGGCATGGATTGAGCAGCGCCGCTTCGTACGGAAACCAGCAGTGGATTCTTGGAATCGCCCAGCTTGGCCCCCATAGCTTTTTCCAGCTTCTTGACATTGATGTTAATTTCCTTATCAAGGCCGGACGGATATTTCTTGCCGTGTTTATAATAATAATCACAAACCAGGGTGGAAATTGTGAATCCGGGCGGAACAGGCACGCCGATGTTGGTCATTTCCGCCAGATTGGCACCTTTGCCTCCCAAAGAATCCTTCATATTGGCTTTTCCTTCGGCTTTTCCGTTGCCGAAGAAGTATACATACTTGGCCATGCTTTCCTCCTGTGAGATATAAGTGGTTGATTAACAATACTATACAGGTAAAAGGCCATGCGTCCGGGATGATTGGGATAATTTTAGTAGTATTTTTAAGAAAGTCAATAATTTTTTGAAGGAAATAATATATAATAGACTACTAAACAGTTAAACAGAACACAGGAGCGTGTAAGGCAATGAAACGTATGAAATTAAAAACACAAAAAAGAAATTTTTTCACACTGTTAGAAGTCAGTTTGTCAATCAGTATTCTTGCCATTGGAATGATTGGTATCCTGTCTGCTTTTCCGGCTGGTGTGACTGCTGGCAAAAGCGCGGTGGAATCCACCAAGGCTATGGCCATCGTAGACGGCGTTATAGCAAAACTCGAAGACAACATTAATTATGTTCCCGCTGGCAATGATTGGATTACTGCACTCGGACTGCCCCAAACCGGAGAAGCTGTTGAAAATTACAGTGAGTACAGCGTTCGGTTCAGTCGCACAGATGTGTCGACTGAAGATCCTACCTTTGGTAACAATGAGTTGTATTTTTTTGATATTTTTATTCTTTACCAAGACAAGACTGTGTGTAATTTTCAGACATATATTTACGTTTCAGACTAATCCCTTTTAATGGAATCCTGCCATGAAAACAATCCATATCAGCAGAAGAAAAGGATTCACACTACTTGAATTGCTGGTAGCCATATCTCTGATGACAATGCTGTCGCTTTTCCTGGGTACGGTGTTTTCTGTTTGCGGCAGCGCTATGTCACGGACGCGTAACGCAGTGGAAGCATGCACTATGGCGAATTATGCATTTAATGTTATGGAAAGGGATTTTCTGACAGCGTTTCGGGCTACTGATGCCGATTTCCCCATGCCTTTTTCCGGTACCAGCACCCGTTTCGCAACCTTGAATACGCTTGCGCCGGAGAACAGTAGTGAGGTTCCGCTGATTGTTACATATTCGGAGCGGGAATTAAACAACATTACATATATTTTTAGAAAAGCGGAGCGTCTGGACGGAGACGAAACAGGCTTGGAAAAGGAACGGGTCTTTTTGGTGGCTGGTTGTTTTGACGGAGGGGGCGGGGTGAACGAATATCTGGATGCCAACCTGAATGCAATCGGAAGTGCAGACACAACACCGCGCTTTGCACGGATCTGTATTGCGGTTGACTTGAACTCTGATGGCAAGACCCAGGATCCTCCAAACAACCAGAAAGATCCAGTGATTACACGAATATTTGCCATTCGAAGGGGAGAATAATGAGAAAAGAACGTAATGAAAACCAGGGATCCTTGTTGATTGCTGTGGTTGGTATTCTGGCTGTTCTTTCCATGATGGCAGTGACGTTTGGTTTGACAATGCGCCTTGAAAGCCGTGCTACTGCTAATTTGCTGAGTAATTACAAACTGCGTGTACTTGCCAGAGGTTTATTGAACAAGGCAATTGCTGTTGTGTTTCAGTACGGAAGCGAGGCCACAAAATCAAGCCAGGGGTGGAATTCCTGTTGCAGCGGAACAAGTCTGGACCTTGATTATGATGGAATTAATGAGTCCGAGTACGTTTCAGATACGTTTGTATCCAATTGTGAGTACGCAATGCGAATTGAAGATGCGGCCAGCATGATTTATATCAATTCTCAGGGTACCCCTGAATGCAGGGATATTCTTGAAATAGTTATTGATGATTTAAATCGTGTTCTTTATGGAACTGAACCATATGTTAATGACTTGGGTGACTTTATTGTAAATCAGCATTTTTACAGTATCGACCAGTTGAAAAAATTTCATTCCTATGACAAAAAATTAAAGAGTTATCTTGTAACGTGCGGTAATTATATCAATGCTCCAATGGTTATCAATCCCAATACAGTTAAACTAAATGTGATTAAAGCGGTCTTTTCAGACTCAACTGGAGATGAATACAAAATAAGGGGCGCAATTAAAAGCGGTGGTACTTCATATAATACAAGAGATGAGATCAGACAAGCAGTTTTGAAATATCTGATTGAAGAGTATGACAGTAGCGAATGGAGCCTGGAGAAGGAGTCCGACGGTTCTGGTATCCAGCTGAACGGTGAAAATCCGAATGTCTCGGATGTTGCTCGAAACGATAACTTCAAACAAATGTGTTTGACTGTAAGAGATGTTTTGGTTGCCACAACGTTGTATGATGGGGATACGAGAATTTCCAATGTATTTGGAACCGGTACAAATCTTTTGGATCTGTTCGCAGTGAAGAACGGGGCCTTATACTACCAAGAAGCGTCTACAGGTGGATGTGCACCTGATCCAGGGGATAACCCATATGAATTAGATAAAGCAAAATGCTACCTTTGTCCGAGAACGCATATATTCAGAATAACCTTAAGGGTTTCGGATCCGGCAGCAATTTTTGGAGATATCAGGCTTGAAGCCTATATACAGCGAAAAGAAACAGATTTTGTTGATCAGAATCCTCCCAATGAAGAATATGACTATGACGACGAAGTCGATATATTGAGTGTCCGCTGGTTGAACTGAACATTTTTTTTGTTATATGAGAACAATAAAAGAAGCCGCCAAAAATGGCGGCTTCTTTTATTTATACGAGATGTGTTTACGGGATTTTGATTCTCGAATCGTATACGAACTCTTTTTCTCAGGTTGCCGATTTTTTACGGATATACTATTCTGTAAACGCGAATGAAAGTCTGACAACAGACTCAATTTTCCATGCCAGGCCCGAGTTCGGCAGCATTGCTGGATGGGTATTATTTTTTCGCTGTCATTTCCTGCTGGAGGGTTTGCAAAAATTTGTCAAAGCGATCTTTGTTTCTGCTGTCAATGGTTACCAGATTTTCATGGGATTGTTTTACAAACCTCAACCAGTCTTCAGTCTCAAATTCCGTGGAGTCAACGCTGAAATCTTCGAATTTAAGGTCGTTGTCTTTACTGTAGTTACGTATCTCAATCACCTCAGAAATCCCAAGCAGGGTAAGTTGTCTGAGTGCGTATTCCGATGGGTTACTGACCCATACATTGCCGTTCAGTTGGACATATTTTCTATATATATCGACCAGCATTCCCATAAATGTACTATCCATGCCTCGGCATTCTGACAAATCAATATAGATGAACCGATAATCCTTGTCACGCATGTTCAGAATAAAATTGTAGAAATTAAAACAATTATGAAGTGTACCCAGACCTGATAGTTTTGCTACAATGGTCTTTTCAAACGTGGTAATGAAAATATGGCTCTCAGGTGTCAACGTATCTTGCAAATGAATACCTTACAAGGAAAAAGGGTTTTTGTGCGTTCTACCTTTTTCCCTCCTGCCTTTTTACTTCGCCTTCAGTTAAACCGCCACTGCGTTTTTCTGTCCGTGAATTTCTCTTACCGGTCCTTTCAACTTTTTGATAACGTCCCAAAGTTTGTGGGATAAGTTGAAGATGGCTTGAGTTGTGA
>CAZGEP010000045.1:0-29224 GCA_964524955.1 uncultured Planctomycetota bacterium
ACCGTTGAGCCATCCAAATATAACTTCTTTGCTAATCATCACGATTTATTCCTTTCTTCTTAATCTAACCAGGATTATGCAACAGGGTGCAATTTATCTTATCGCAGTATTTCTTATTTCCGAATAACTTTACAAAACCAATAAATGTCGCATATCCATTATTTCAATTGATAAGAATATCTTTCTTTTCGCAAATAAAGGATTTTCGAATGAATCATTTTCAAAAGAAAAGTTTAGTGAAATTCTCAACGCAATCAAGCATATTTCCGGGGAAAAAACAAGTATTACATATTCTGGGCGAACAGGTTTTTGCAGTTCAGCACCTTGACGACTGACTGTTTTTACGCCAGGTAATTCAGATACACATCTCCCATCATTCCCAGAGAATTGTCCGTCTTTCTGAATGCACTGATTTGCGAGATGCTGTTTCCGTTGACCATGTATGAAGTGTTCTGGTAGTTGAGCATCAGCTCGGAGATGTTGTGATCGCTCAGACGTGTCAACTCATCGGACTCGGAGATGCCGTTCTGGTTGGTGTCACGGAATACATAGAGCTGATTGAAGACAGTATCCTGGCTGTTGATCACCTGATCCTGATTGGTATCGTATCCGGCCAGTTCCATGAAGCCGTTGGCGGCCCCGTTCCGGTCGCCGAAGAGTTCAGCGGTGCTGTCAATATGTCCGTTTCCATTCCGGTCCATGGCCAGCAGCCCGTCATCCGGATGGACAAACGCGGATTGTTCTTTTGTTCCGTCTGCGTCAATGTCAAAGAGGACTCCTCCGTTCACATCCGTGAGTTCAATGCCGTCGCCGTCCAGATCCAGCACCAGCGGGTCTCCTTTGCGGATTTCGACTTCAGCCGTGACCATGTCGATTTGTGCGACAAAGTTATCGGTTTCAATCTCAATGCGGGTTGCTTCCATCCGGAAGTTCAGCACGGTTTGCTGCGAACCGCTGGAAACGGCGTGATTCACGGCAGCGGAAAGTTTGTTCATGGAGAGCCGAAAGGATGCCTGCCTATAGGTGCCTTGCTGCTCTTGACCGGTGAATGCATTCATGATCCGGTCCATGTTTTCCATGAACTGGTCCAGTCGTTTGTCACCATTGTCTGAGTCATAGAGCATTTCGGAAATGGCCAGAAAGAGGGACATGAGTTCCGGATCTACCTGGTTGATTCGTTCGGACAGATCACCGAATCTCGCGGTCTGGGAAACCGGATCTGCACCGGATACGGCCGCGTCCCGCATCATGCGGGCCTGAAGATGCTGGAATCCGTCGGGCAGGGACAGGTTGATCTGAGCGCTCATCTGGTTGAACCGGGTGTATGCCGCGGAGAGCTCAAGCCTGTCCTGCATGCCTGGAGACTGCTGTTCTTCGAGTTCGTCAATCTCGGACTCCAGGTCCTGCAGATCGTTGATTATGTTTGAGAAATCGAGTTGCGGAAAGTGCTCAGACAGACTTCCCCTGTTACCGATCTGGATCGGATTCATGACAGACTCCTTCCCTGGATAAAATCGTACCGCGCTCCGCGCGGACAATCTCTGTCAACCGGGTACAGATTGATCGGCCGGTGCAGAGAACCTGTATACTGGAGCAGTGATCAAGTGATTGGTTCACCGCCCACCCCGTAGTATCGTATAGTATCGGCAATATCAGGCAAAATCTTGAGTGAAATCAGGTTGTAAAGATGTTTTGGAGGTCTTCAGCCACCTGGTTCATGACGCTTGGCCAGTCTTCGGGCCGGGGCTGGCGGAAGAGTTTCATGTCCGGGTACCAGGGCGTATTGCTGCCGTCAAGGAACCATCGCCAGTCATTGTTGTAGGAGAGCAGGACCCAGACCGGCCTTCCCAGGGCGCCTGCAAGATGCGCCATGGAGGTGTCAATGGTTATGAGCAGGTCAAGGTTCATGAGGATGGCTGCGCTCTGCAACAGGTCCTGGTCGATGTTGGTGAAATCAAGTCCGTCCGGCGGGGTCAGGTCAATGTCCGTTCCCTGGACTTTCTGCAGTCCGACAAAGGAGATATTGCCTGCCTGAGCCAGAGGGGCGAAGTCCTGTAATTTGCAGTGACGGTGGCGTCCGGTTACTGGATAGGGGTTTCCGGACCAGACCAGTCCGACGGAATTGGAATGGCTTGCAGGAAGCGCTGTTTTCCACTTTTTGATTCGTTCCCGGGCCACCGTGATGTACGGGATTTCGGCCGGAATGGTGGAACGGGTGGTGCCGAAGACGGCGGGTAAGCTGACCAGGGATATGTGCAGGTCAAAGTCATCTTCAGATACCGGTGCTTCGCTGCGCTGGGGGATCATTCGGTCATATCCCCCGCAGTCTTTCATGAGTTCGCACAGACAGCTTTGGCACTCAAAGAGTACTTCCGGCTGGTAGCGTTCTTTGAGCATGGGCAGAAAGCGTGCGTATTGAATCGTGTCTCCGAGGCCCTGTTCGGCGTATACCAGCAGTCGTTTTCCTTGGATGGACTCACCGGTCCATTCGGGCTTGTCGTAGGTGCGTTTCTGTCGGAGTCCCAGAGAGGTCCGATGCTCCGAGGCCTGTTCCAGTTCCGGGAGTCCGTTGGTCAGATCGCCGCTGATCAGACGGCACAGCGCCCGATTCCAAAGGGCTTCGTGTGCGTCGGGCTGAAACTCAAGGGCTCGGGTGAATGCCTCAATGGCCTCCGGGATTCGTTTTATGCTCTTAAGGGCAACACCGAGGTTGTAATAGGCTTCGGCGTATTGGGGGACAAGAAGAATGGCCTGATTGAAATAGTCAATGGATTCATCGATGTGCTGCTGCTCAAACCGGATCATGCCCAGCAGAAAAAGGGCCTGTGCGTTGTGGGGATCTGCTTCCAGGGCGTACGTGTAGATCTGTTCAGCGGTTTGGATGTCACCGGCTTTGTGTGATTGAATGCCCAGGGATAGGGTTTTGTTCAGGTTCATTCCAGTGGAAGATTCTCAAGATAGGTCAGCAGGGGGGCTTCCTTGAATTTGTCCACAGTGGTTATTCTGTCAATGCCGGATACCATCATAAAATCCGGCGGTTTATTTCCTTTTAGAAGACAGAAACCAATCAGTTTTTCCGTTGCAACGTCAATAATCTGCAGGGCAACATCCTTTTGAACTGCCATTGTCTGATCGTCTCCGCCGACTTCGTAGTAGAATTTCATTTTGGACTTGGGCAGAACCAGAACCAGTGTATCCACTTCTTCGGGTGCGGCTGCCCGTTTGTCTGAGGAGAGTTTATACCATACCGGATGGATTTTTGGGGGATCTACTTTTTGATTTCGGAATGTTTTATTTCCCGGAAAGATCAGGATGACCACCATTTTTCCGGTTCGATAAAGATTGTTCGGGTCTTGAAGCTCAAGTTCGGATTCAGGCTGCTTAAGGCTTGTATAGTACTCAATTTTTGCATCAAACAATCCTGCCTGGATGGTTTTATATACCAGCAGCCATACAACCCCTGCAATGATCAGAAGAATGATTATGCTTGGAAGGAATCGTTTCATGACAGATGTATAATACCCCGTAAATCATGGAGTGTCAATAAAAAAAGCAAGCAGGTAATTGCCGAAAAATGTCCGTTGTGTTGAAAAAAACAAAATTTTTTTCACATTTTTTTAGTGATGCTGGAGGCGAGAACGTAAGCCTTTTGTAATCGACTATTCTATAGATAATTGCGACCTGGCTGCAGTGGCTGGAATTATACATGAAAAGCGGCCTGAAACCTGCCTGAACAAAGGCTTTTTTTAGTAACCTACTTGACAACCTTTTATTTTGTGTTAATAATAAGGGTTAATAATTCTATTTTTGACGTCTGAGTCAAGTGGCTGAAAAAATTGAGAACACGCTTCAGGCAGTTTACAGTTGGGATGAACTGACTGAAAAAGAGCGCAAAAAATATATTGATTTCATCAATCCCGACCATCAAATCAGGTTTATTGCCTGTTCCGACCTCCTGTTTTCCGGTAAATACGGAGACAGCGTCCTCATCTACACCGAGCATCAGTTAATCCTTGTAGAACACGGCAGCATCATGAAAACCCTTGACCTGAAAGAGGTCCAGTCTGCGTTCTGTCTGGATTTTGTGGGCAATGGTATTCTTGGGGCCAAGCTGAATGACGGAACCCGGATTGAGTGTATTCGCTATTCCAGTACGCTCTCTGATCCGTTCCTGGAGTTGAGCCGGACGATTAACCAGGACCTGGGGGTGACCGAACACCGGCTGCAGATGGAGGAAGAGGTTGCGGCCAAAAAATCCGCTCCCAAGACCGAGAAGGAAACAACCCGCTGTCCGGGCTGCGGCCATCCGCTTCAGTATCCGTCGGATCCATGCCCCAATTGTATTTCCAAGAAACGAGTGGCCTGGCGCCTGCTCCAGCTGATCTCCGGACAAAAAAACCTGATGCTCCTGGGCGGACTGACCAGTCTGCTGGTTGTGGGGATCAGCCTCTGTCCGCCGATTCTCGTCCAGCACCTGGTAGACAGTGTGCTGACGGAAGAGAATGCGACCCAAACCCAGCGGCTCTACCGTTCATACTGGATTGTGGGTTCCTTTTTCGTCCTGATCCTGCTGCTGATGGTTTTTCAGTATTCACGAATCAAGATTATGGGACAGCTGAGCGCGAGTGTGATCATGGATCTTCGCAGAAAGATCTTCCGTGCCCTGCAGCGGCTCAGCCTGAGTTACTACGATACCGAGCACAAGGGCCGGATTATGTCCCGGGTTCTGACCGACACCCAGCACATTCAGCAGTTCGTGGTCCAGGGGCTGCAGCAGCTCTGCATCCACGCCATGATGATTATTGCCATACCGGTAATGATGCTCTGGGCGCACTGGGAGCTTGCGTTGATCGCTCTGCTTCCCATTCCCATTGCTGCCCTGGTGGGACGTTTTTTCTCCAAAAAATTTCATGCGGTATTCCGAACCCTCAAGCGCAGATTTGCAGCCCTGTCCGCTGCGGTTTCCGATACGGTCTCCGGTATTCGTGTTGTAAAATCCTTTGTTCAGGAGGACCGGGAGACCAGCCAGTTTGACGCCAAGACCCGGCATATCTACAACGCCCACATATCTGCAGCAAAAACCCGGGCCAAGTTCAACCCGTCCGTCATGTTTATCATGCGGCTGGGTACCCTGGTGGTGTGGCTGATCGGCAGCCGGTGGATTATCTTTTATCATGATGATATGATTACCACTGGAATGCTGGTTCAGTTTATCACCTACATGAACATGCTCTATCCGCACGTGCAGCAGGTCATGCAGCTGACCGAGGTCTTTGAGCAAAGCACTACATCCGCGGAACGTGTATTCAGTGTCATGGATATGCCGTCAGATGTGGGTGACCGGGAAACCGCAATACAGATCAAGGATATCAAGGGCCGGATAGAGATTCAGAACGTTTCCTTCAAATACGGCGACGGTCAGCGGGTACTTCGGGATGTCAATTTGACGATTGAGCCGGGTGAAATGGTCGGGCTGGTCGGTGAGACCGGTTCGGGCAAGAGTACCCTGGTTTCGCTGGTCTGCCGTTTTTACGATCCCACCAAGGGACAGATACTGCTGGACGGAACCGATCTAACCGATATATCCGTAAAATCACTGCGAAACCAGGTGGGGATGGTGCTGCAGAGTACCTATCTCTTTACCGGAACCATCCGGGACAACATCTCCTATGGAAAACCGGATGCCTCCGAAAGAGAGATTGTCTTTGCCAGCAAGGCCGCCAATGCGCATGATTTTATCATGAACCTCCCGGACGGGTATGATTCGGAAGTAGGTGAAGGCGGGGCCGGACTCTCCGGCGGTGAAATGCAACGTATTGCCATTGCCCGTGCCATTCTCAAAGATCCGGCAATCCTGATACTGGACGAAGCCACCTCTGCCGTGGACACGGCAACCGAGCAGTCCATTCAGGAAGCCATGGACCGTCTGGTCAAGGGACGGACCACGATCGCCATTGCCCACCGGTTGTCCACGCTGCGAAACGCAGACAAACTGGTGGTCATGGAAAAGGGAGAGATTGTGGAAGAGGGAACCCACGAGAATCTCATGCGTGAAGACGGAAAATACGCGAACCTTTGTAAAATTCAGGCGGAATTCGCCACAACAGCGACCTCCGCATAAATCATCTTTGCTGCAGGAATTCGATATCCTGCGCGCTGGATGGACACTTATGACGAAACAAAGTACACTATTTCAGGAATACAAGGATAATATACTGGATGCCTCCCGGACAACCTGCGGAAAAGACGCAGACGGCGGGCTGGTGGTCAAATGCGATGGCGAAGAGATTGCCGTTACATCAGTGATGACGGCCTTTCCCATTTCCAAACCCGGAATCATGGTCTCGCTTCGGGATGAGGAAGGATATGAGATCGCCATTATCGACAATATCGGCCGCCTGGACAATACGTCCAGATATATTATTCAGCAGGAGCTGGAAAAGTCCTACTTTATGCCCACGATCACGGATTTTATTTATTCCGAGGAAAAGCTGGACGTGCTGACCATGGAAGTCGATACCGACAAAGGTCCGCGAACTTTTCAGATCAGAAACCTGCGGAAATCCATTCGCCAGCTGGGCAAAGGCCGCGTACTGATTCGCGATGTGGACGGCAACCGCTACGAAGTCAAACACTGGCCTTCCCTGTCCCCCCGCGGCAGAAATATACTAATGGAATATCTGTAACCCTTCTGCATACGCATCACTTTTCACTTCAGTTAAAGCCATAGACGATCAACGGTCCCTCCCGCTTTCCACCACAATTGCATCTTCCGGGCAGACGGTTTTGCAGGCACCGCAGCGGACGCACTTTTCCCGGTCGATTTCATGCTGTTCATAGGGAGTGAAGGGGATGGCGTCTGCAGGGCAGTTCTGGGAGCACTTGGTGCAGCCGATGCAGGTGTCGGTGATCCGGTAACGGATGAGTTCTTTGCACTTTTTGGCCGGGCATCTGCCTTCAAGGTGGGCTTCGTATTCATCGCGGAAGTATTTGATGGAAGAGAGTACTGGATTGGGCGCGGTCTTTCCCAGGCCGCACAGACTGCCTCGCTGGATATCCGTGCTCAATGATTCCAGCCGCTGGATATCACCGGCTTTGCCTTCTCCCCGGCAGAGGCGTTTGAGGATTTCAAGCATGCGGCGGGTGCCGATACGGCAGAAGGTGCATTTGCCGCAGGATTCGAGCTGGGTAAAGGACATGAAGTACCGAGCGACATCCACCATGCAGTCGGTTTCATCCAGCACCACCATGCCGCCTGAGCCCATCATGGTGCCGGCAGCAGTCAGGTCTTCGTAGTTGACCTGGGTGTCGGCAAGCGATGCCGGTACGCAGCCGCCGGATGGTCCGCCGATCTGAACCGCCTTGAAGGCCAGCCCGTCCTGAATGCCGCCGCCAATCTCTTCGACGATTTGACGGAGGGTCATGCCCATGGGTACTTCAATCAGACCGCCGCGAATGATCTTGCCGGCCAGGGCAAAGGATTTGGTGCCGCTGCTCTTTTCTGTGCCGGTTTTCAGGAATGCGTCTGCGCCGTGGCGGATAATCCAGGGAACCAGGGAAAGTGTTTCCACGTTGTTGATCAGAGTCGGGCAGTTGTTGAGCCCGTTGACCGAAGGGTAGGGTGGCCGGAATCGGGGGGTACCCCGTTTGCCTTCAATTGCAGCGATCAGAGCCGTCTCTTCACCGCAGACAAAGGCGCCGGCGCCTTCGGTAATTCGGATGTCCAGGGAGAATCCGCTTTCCAGGATGTTCTGGCCGGTCAGGTTGGATTTCCCGCAGAGCGCTAGCGCCTGACGCAGACGCTCAACTGCCAGCGGGTATTCGGCGCGTACATACACGACTGCCTGACGGGCACCCACGGCATTGGCGGCAATCTGGATTCCTTCGATCACGCGAAAGGGAAAGGACTCAATGATCATGCGATCCATGAACGCACCCGGGTCACCTTCGTCTGCATTGCAGATCAGGTATTTGGTGTCGGATGCCTGTTGTCGGACATTCGACCATTTGACGCCGGTAGGAAACCCGGCGCCGCCACGGCCGCGCAGGCCGCTCCGGGTGATGATGTCACACGTCTGATCCGGAGACATTTCTTTCAGGCAGGTCTCCAGGGCCTGGAATCCGCCGGATTCTCTGTAGCTGTCCAGCTCGAGTGGATCCAGCTCTCCACTCTGTTCCGTGGCAATGCAGTGCTGGTGTTTCAGGTAGGGATCGTCGGGCTGCGGTTCCCGACGGGCCGGATAACGGATTTTGATTTCCGGGTTCTCGTCTGAGTAGATGTTTTCCAGGAGCCGGGTCACAGCAGCCTTGAGACGGCCGGAGGTGCGCACGGGTCTGAAGTGTCGCAGCAGAATGGCACGAACATCTTCCGGTCGGACCTGGCCGTAGCGGAAGATTCGACCGTTTGTGACAATATCCATCATGGGCGCCTGAAAGGACATGCCGCTGCATCCCACATCCTGTAAAACGGCCGGAAGGCCCAGGGATTGGATCTGCTCTGCGCAGCTCTGGGCGACTTTTGCGGATCCGCCGGCTGTACAGCTGGAGCAGCGGCAGATTCGGATTTTTCCGGTTTGCTCAGACAGGGAGATGGGTTCGACTGCTGTGGATGCGGCCGCGGATGAGCGAAGAAAATCATCCAGAACAGACGGGATCCGGGCAATGTCTACAAATCCATAGGTGATGGCATCGATTTGAACTGCAGGAGCCAGCATGCAGCAGCCCAGACATGCGACTTTTTCCACGGTAAATACACGGTCCGGATCGGTATCGGTATTTTCGGCAATGTTCAGCACGTTCCGGAATCCCTGGTATACGTCTTCAGCACCTTTGACATGGCAGGCGGTCCCGATACAGACTTTGATAAAGTGGGCACCCGCGGGTTCCAGCCGGAACTGAGCATAAAAAGTGGAGATCTCCGTAATCAGGGCGGCTGGAATGTCCGTGGTCTGAGTAACCCGGTTGAGTGCGGGTACCGGCAGATAATTGAATTGCTTTTGTATGGCCTGCAGGATCGGAATCACGCATGCACGCGATGTTCCCTGACCGCGGATAATGGCATCTGTCTGGGAAATGATATGGGATTCGTCTGTATTCATTGATCCGTCCCGATGCAGAAGAGATGCTTTTGACCACGTATGTAAATCCGGCCGTTGGTAAAGGCGGGAGTGGCGGAGATATCCTGGCCCATGTCAAGGATTCGGATGCGGTTGAATTTCCGGTCTGCAGTAAAGAGAAATATCTTTCCGTCTCTGGCGGGCAGAAATACATGGCCGCCCGCAATAATGGGAGAGGCATAGAACTCTGCATTGGTTTCGTGCGCGAGGATGGTCTTTCCGGTTTTGGCATCAATGCATGTGACGGTTCCATAGTCGGAGGGCACAAAGAGCAGTCCGTCCGCAGCCACGGGACTGGGCACATTTCCTGGTTCATCCTCCCAGGTCCACAGGTGTTCGGGCATGGTATCCGGAGTATCACCCAGCTTCAGGCAGAATACTGCCAGGTCCACGCTGGAGATAAAGAGCTTGCCGTCGGCAAACGCCGGGGAGGTGGCCACTTCTCCGGAAAAGCTTTTGTCTCGTTCCCAGTATTTCTTTCCGGTTGCAGGGTCATAAGAGGCAAGTGAAGACGTGGATGCTGCAATCATCTGATGCGTTTCCTTATGTTTGATGAAGACCGGAGTTGCCCAGGAGACATGCTTTCGCGGAATCCGCCAGACCTGCTTTCCGGTGGCAGAATCCAGCCCGAGGATTTCGGGGGAGGTCTGATCCTCCATCTGCACGATCAGGAGAGTGTCATGGATCATCAGGGATGAGGCATGGCCGTAGGGGTTTTTCGGAACATCCAGGTTCCGGGTCCAGACGGTTTTACCGGACAGGTCCAGACAGGCCAGACTTCCGTCCACAAACACGGCAAAGACATGGGTGCCGTTGACCGCCATGGTCGGTGCCGCGTACATCCGTTTGTCATAGACTTCAATCTTTTCCAGGCCCGTGTCGGCCGCGGAAAGGGTCTCAGACCAGCGTTCTTTTCCGGTGTCGGCATCAAAGCAGTAGATTTCGTTGACAAATTCATCACCCGCAGTGATAAAGAGCCGGTCTGCCCAAACAACGGGTGAGGAGTATCCCTTGCCGGGTGTATCAATTCTCCATAGAATGTTTTTATTTTCCGTGACGCTCCAATCCAGGGGTATGGAATCGGCTTGTGCAATCCCCAGACCGTCCGGGCCGCGGAAGTTGGTCCAGCGTTCCCCTGGAGCGGCCGGGATGAAAGTCGGGGCTGGATTGCTTTCTGTTGTCTGCGGGCCGGTTTCGGTCTGTTTTTCCGGCGGCTGCCCGGTAAACGGCGCGGCGTGGCGGATCAGGATTACGCACAGAACCGTCAGTACTGCTGCGGATCCAAGTGCAAGAATCCGGCCCGCGGACTGGCTGGCTGTTTTTTTCTGTCCGGGTTTTTCCGGCAGTCTTCGGGTTGCGGCTGCGAGGATCTTCAGGCTGGCCGCCAGAACGATCAGGCCGAAGACCAGCAGAATGATACCGCGAACCCGACGCTGAGTACCGAGGAAATACGCCCGCCTGGCCAGCAGGTCCAGGCAGCGTATCTCTTCAATGAGTTCAGTGTCTGCAGGATTCTTGTTGTATTTTTCCACCAGGCGTTCGAGTGCCGGTGAGGACTGGGGTTCGTGGCTTTTGAGATCATGCTCATTGGCAATCAGCAATCCGGCCATTACTGCGCAGAATACAGCCGCGACTACAGCAACTCCTGCAGCGGTGCGTTTGATCAAACGGGCCTGTTCCGAATTCTTATCCGGATGGTTCACTGGAGCGCGCCTCCTTTTGATGGATCGGGCAGTAGGCAAAGCATCGTCCGCAATTCATACACAGAGACGGGTCGGGTTCATAATCGATGCGGTTGCGTTTGAGTGAAAGAATCAGGAGCTTGAGAATAACGATCAGGCCGATAATCGTGCCCAGCAGACGGAAACGACGGGAGAACATGAGTTGCGCTTTGCGGGCGTTGACTCGTACGGATTCCGTTGTCTGCTGTGTCTGTCTGAATGCCCGAACTTCCAGATTCTCAGGATCGGTCTGTTCAGCGTCCAGCAGCTGCAGCAACCGGACGTTGGGGTCGTGGGCAGCGAAGACCGGTGCAATCCGTCCGCCGATCCATGCTCCGCCAATCATCAAAAGGGGCAGAAGCACAAGCAGAACAGCAATCCGGGAAAGACCGCGGCCTCTGGATTCGCCACCGGCAGTATCCCCGGGTTTGCGGATCGCGTCAAAGGGGCAGACATTCTCGCAGAGTCCGCACTGGATGCATTCATCCGGTGTGACAGTGACCCGAAACCTGGACAGCGCGGACATCCACTTGAGCAGTACTGCATACGGGCAGACAAACCGGCAGTAGGGGCGGGCGATACCCATACCGATTATCAGGAGTATACCGCCGGCAGCCAGCGCTGCAGCTGTTCCGCTCATGCGGAAGATCGGGACCAGGGGGTCCAGGGCACAGATAATAAACCCGGTTCCGGTAGTCGCAAGAACCACGGCTGTGCCCAGGAATATCACGGGCAGCATGCTCATTCCCTGTTCCGCCCATGCCGGTATCTTCAACGGTCGGATCACAAACAGATCCTGAAGTGCACCCAGCGGACAGACACCGCCGCAGAATGCACGACCGAAAAAGAGCGCGAATATCAGGGGTGCAAAAAAGAAAATAATCACACTGAGAGGAACCGCATGGGATGGATCCGCCAGCGTAAGTGCGATATTCTGGATCGCGCCGATCGGGCAGATACAGCCCTTTCTCCAGAACCCCAGGTAGAGAAGCGAGGCAATCATGACCAGAAAGATTGCTTTTCGGGAGCGCCCGCGGATGGAGAAAAACGAGATCAGACTGAGCGCAGTAAGAAGGAATGCAATATCCGCGATTTCCCTTGCAGGGCCGTGTGGCTGCGGATGGGTCTGGGCTTTCGGCAGGCTGTATCCGCTTTCAAATTCGGGTGTGGGAAAGCGCTGCTGCGCGGGCAGCGGATGGGCCGCGGCAGCATAGACCGTAAGCAGGAAGAATAGACTCTTCAATATCGAATGGGTCACTGGTGATCGGAACTCCCGGATGCGCCTTTGCCTTTGAGAATGTAGGGTTTGTCTGCCGGAACCCGTCGGAAGGCATCGGCCGGGCAGGCCCGGGCAATAGCGCATTCATTGCAGTTCAGGCACCGGTCGTGACGGACCTGGAGAAAGAGCGAGCCGTTTCCAAACGTGGCACAGCCCTCTACGCATTTGCCGCAGCCGATGCAGAGCGGTTCATTGATTTTGTACTCATAAAAGGGTTCTTCGATAAAGGTGCGCTTGATGGCCCCGGTCGGACAGCGCTGATTCTCGGCGCCGGCATTGAGCTTCTTGGGGCCGGTACGAAAGTACCCGAAGCAGAGGTCGCAGTAGCCGCAGAGTTCATAGGCATGCACGCATTTGACGGCCGACGGTTTAAGCACGCAGGCGGTCTCGCAGTTACCGCACTGAATGCATTTTTCCGGATCCAGCTGCCAGACGGTTTCCCGTTTAGAGGAGCGGGTAAGCGCTCCCGCGGCGCCGGCAGTGATCCCGGCTGCCGCTGCTCCGCTCAGAACGGTCTTGAGGAAGCCGCGTCGGGTTTGTTTGGTGGAGGTGTTGTTCCGGTTTTTCATTACTGTGACCTACTCTTTTCTGCTGTTAATATACCGCCGGTAGTATTGTGCCCTGGGAACCGCACAGTCCTTGAGTCGTCCGCAGTTTCTGCACGGATCCGTATCCGGACAGGTGTGATCCAGATGCCCGGAGCTGCGCTTTCTGCGAAAGATCAGAAATGCACCGGTCAGCACGGAGCCGGTCAGGGCAAGGGTTCGCAGTATGGTTTTGAATAGTTCGCGTCTGCGGGTCATTGGGTTCATTGCCTCTGTAAAACCAGAATCTGTTTTTTGACAGTATCCAGTATATATATTTCTCCTTGAGAATCAACGGCAATGTCCAATGTCTCAGGGCCGCGTCCCAGGATTTTCTCATCCAGCAGAACGCGCTGGAATCGACCTTCCGCGGAAAAGGTCTTGACCCGACGCAGACCTTTTTCCGATGTCACCACCCTGCCGTCCGGCAGCAGAGCGAAGTGCGCCGGGTTGCAGCATCCACAGAATCCCTCGGGCTCTACAGACGCCTTGCCCCAGGCCGTGATGAATGTTCCTTCTGCGCTGTAGCGTTCGATCCGCTGTCTGCCGGGATTGGCTGCCAGAATCCTGCCCGACTCCTCGATTGCTGTGTCAAAATACAGTGACGGGAGTACAAAGCCCTTTTCTCCGGTTCCTGTTATTCGTTTCTTGAGTCTGCCTTCCAGGTCGAAGATCCAGATGCAGTGCTGACCCGCGTCTGCAACAGCGACCCGGGTGGAGGAGACCGAAAGAGAGGTGATCTGTCCGTTTTCTCCCAGCGCCATCCATTCGGCAGCGACCTTTCCCTGGGGATCAAAGACCGTGACGCGGTTTTGGATGCCTGCAAAGATATTTCCTTTGGATCCGATGGCAATGGCACCCGCAGGTTGTGACAGGGAGATGTCCAGCAGTTGCTTTCCGGAAGTGTTTATTTTGATTATTTTCTGCGAACCACTTACATAGATCATACCTTGCAGATCAACGGCAATGGCGTTGGCTCCTGCAAGATCCATTGGAATGCTCCTGGGGCCGGAACGCGTTGGAACGTTTTCCTGTGTTGCCTTTTGGTCATTGGCTGTTCGCTGGGGTTGGTTTCGGGGGGAGAGCAGCAGCATGGTTGCAATCGCAACAAGCACACAGCCGAAAAGCAGGGCCGCTGTTTTGATTGAATCAGTCTGTGTTTTCATGAGGCGTTTCTTCGATTCCAATGTTCAGACATTTCATAGTTTTTTCATCCCGCAGCAGCAGTTTGCCTCCAGCCAGTGCCATAGGCGCCCATGCCTCGTGTCCGTTCAGGACTGTGACAGATGCGAGTTCTTCATAGGCATTGGATCCTGTCCGACAGACGGTGAGTACGCCACTGTCATTCAGAGTGAGAATTTTCTGATCCGCAATCATAAAGGGGCCCAGGCCGAATCGTTTCTGCCTGCCGCTTCGCCACTTGATTTCCTGTGTTGCCGGGTCCATGCAGACCAGCTGTTCCCGGTACCGGCCGGCGTCTTTGGGCAGGATGGAATAGAGCAGGCCTTTGTATAAGATGGGGGTGTGCTGTTCACAGGCGAATTCTTTCCGGGACAGCGAATAGAGCTCTTTTGCTGTAAAGATTCCGTTCTCTTCAATGACCTGAAGCATTATGCTGCCGGCACCGTATCCAGCGGTCAGAAAGAGCCTCCCGTCATCCAGGAGAACCGGTGACGGTGCAATGACCGCGTGGTTCCAGGCTGTGGTTTTCCAAAGCACTTTTCCGGCATCTTTTTTTTCAGCAGAAACACCGACAGTACCGCCGATTGCAGTATAGACAAACATTTTTTTGTCGTTGACCGTAAACGGGGTTACACAGGCATGGGACATTTTCCACTGGTCCGGGTTGGGTGTTTTCCACAGGATCTTACCCGTCGCGCAGTCCACGCCCATGAGCAGTGCACTTCCGCCGGGTGCGAGGATTGCCGTGTTGTTGACAATCAGCGGGCATTGTCCCGTATACCAGGGCGGGACTTCTGCTTTAAATTTACGGACCAGATCCATGCCCCAGAGAAAGTCGCCGCTCTCTGCCCGGACGCACATTACGTGGCATCTGGGCCCCATGGTGACTGCAAAGTGATCCGTAACCGCAGGAACGGTTCTGGATTTTCCATGATTCCTCTTAACCTTGACCGGGTAGCCTCGGTTCCAGATCTCCTGACCGGTTTCAAGGCTGAGCTTGCGGAGTGTGTCGGCTTCCTTTTTTTCGTCATAGTCCAGAATATAGACTGCGCCGTTGTGGATCGCGGCACCGGCGTATCCGTCTCCGAGTTCGACTTGCCAGAGGACTTCGGGGCCGTTGGGCGGCAGTCTCTCAGGAATGCGGGTTGTTCCGCGGTATACATTGTCACGGGTCGTTCCCCGGAAACAGGGCCAGGAGCCGGGAATGTCCGATACTTCAGCGCTGCCGGCAGTAAAGGTTCCGCGGATATTCACACGTTTTGGGTCAACTGGCCTGGGACGATCCAGCGGAGCCGGCCTGGCTGAAGCCGGAATTCGCCGGGTGAATTCAATTCCCGGATCTGCGGAGAACCACCAGTAGAGGCCGGTACAGGCCAGGAGTGCAGCAGCGGTTGTTATCAGAATGCTCAGCAGGTCTCGGATCATGGACGGGCTCCTGTCCGTGCTGAGACAGCGCCCAGCGCTTCGATGGTAAAGAGGATCGGGTAAAGGCGCTCCCAGTACCAAAGTGATGAGAAATAAAGCCCGATAGGTGCGGGAGTAAAGACAGTGCATTCCCGGGTTTCTGCTACCAGCCATTCTGTGGCCCGGTCCAGACAGCTCTTGGGGGTGTCTTCAAACCGGGCCAGCGCGCTCAGGGCCAGGGCTGTTTCTTCGATGACAGGCGGCGTTTTGCCGCTTCCGCCCCAGCCGCCGCAGGACTGCTGGGTGGCGATCAGCCATGCGGCCCCTTTCCTGCGCATTGAAACAGCCCGGGGAAGATCGATATCCGACAGAGCCCTCAGTACGCGGGATGTACCGTAGACCGGGTTTTGTTTTCCAGGGGTATGCTGGTTGCCGAACCAGAGCGGGATCCAGCTGCCGTTTGATTCCTGGGCCGACGCCAGGTACTCCAGACATCGGGTGATAAAGATGTCCGCCTGTTTGCGCATTTGCGAAGGGAGATCCGCCTTCCATGTCGCGGCTGCGCTGACTGCGTGCGCCGTGATGTCCGGGCAGCTCTTGTCAAAGGCCAGTCCGGTTTGTCCCCGGCAGAATGTCGGGATGCCGTTGTCAGCATTCTGCAAATCGATCAGCCATTTGAGGCCGGAGATGGTATTCTCATCTGCAGGGTGTGCACATGTGTTCAAATGCTTGAGTGCAAGCAGCGCGCCCGAGGTGTCGTCGGCATCCGGAACACCACCCGGCAGATGGGTCCACGCCCAGCCGCCCGGAGCAGCTCCGGTATATAGGTGCTTCTTTCGAAACTGCTGACGGAGCAGCCAGTTACGCAGAGCAGATCGTTGATCCAAAGACAGCCATTTCTTCAGAGAACCGGCAGCAGAGAGTGCTTTTACGGAAAGCGTGGTGACCCAGGTAGCCAGGTTGGAATCAATGGCCCAGCTGCCCTCTTTTTGCGCTGCGTTTCGGAGAAATTCAGCCGTCCTGACTGCGGACGGATGCGCGGCGTGTCCGGCAGCCGTCAGGCTCATGAGAACGAATCCGGTCAACGGAACAGCTTCCAGGAATCCGCCGCTTTGCGGCTGAATCTTTTCCAGTACATCCAGGGTTCTGGATTCGCAGAAGGAGCGTGTTATTCGGACAGCGGGATTGCGGGAAGGTGATTTCCGGTGTTTGAGAATGCCCATGCTGATCAGCGCAGGAAGCGCATAACTGACCACCGGCATGTTGATCCACTGAAAGAGACGCTGCGGCAGCAGTGAAAGTTCAAAGGGCAGAGCGGGTACCTGTTCCCACGGGCAGATTCCGGACAGTGCAGCGGTGGAGAGTATGGGGACGGAAAAGGTTTTGTCATTGCCGTACGTGGAAAGGATTGACTGGGCAAGGGGTTCCGGTTCCAGACTGCCGGTCTTTCTTTCCAGCCATGCGTCACAGGCACGGAGTGGTTCTGCGTGTGCATCGCGATCTGTAAGCAGTGCGCAGCGGCAGAGAAGGGTGGTGCTGATGTTGCCGGGGCTCTCCGGTGTGTCTCCCCAGCTGCCGTCCGGAAGCTGGGTTTCTGCCAGCCACTTGCGGCCGTTGTCAATCAGAGGGCTGTCCTCTGAGCGGCTCAGCTGAACGAGTGAAAATACGGCTACGGCTGTGGAAAGCGCACTGGGTGAGAGACGGCCTTCCCAGAACCCCCTGGGGCCGAGTTCCTCGAGCAACGCATTCACGGCTTGGTTCAGAGCTCGCTGCAGTTGAGTTGCGGTTTTCATGTCAGGGAGATTTTACCATGAAAGCCCTGAAAGAAAAGGGAGAAAAAATCTTTCCTCATTCCTCTTTACCGGTTTTTCAGTCATGGGCTGTTGCGGGCGGGATATTGCTGTTGACATTCCGAAAACTGGGGTTATAATGCAGCGGAATGATCTTCACGAATTGTTTGCAAGGGAGTTTTGGGTATGAGCATTAAAGTGGACGGCAACTGGAAGGATGAAGCTGCCAAGGAAAAAGACAAGCTGAAAGAGCAGTTCAGACAGGAGGCGGATAAGCAGAACAGTCAAGTGCCGGATGCCAATTTTCTGGGGTTTGTCTCCGGGCTCGCGGCCCAGGCCATGATGAACCTCGGTGAGATTGAGAACGCGGTTACCGGTCAGAAGGAAGTCAATCTGCCAATGGCCAAATACACGATTGATATTCTCGGTATTATTGAGGAAAAAACCAAAGGTAACCTCACGGACGATGAAAAAAAATATCTGGACTCTTCGCTGTATCAGCTTAGAATGATGTTTGTAAACAAAACCGGCTCTGCCTCAGCACCAGAAGCTGATACGCAACAGAAGTGATTTAATAACGCCACCCTAGCTCATTCGGTAGAGCAATGCTTTCGTAAAGCATAGGTGAAGGGTTCGACTCCCTTGGGTGGCTTTTTTCTATTCCCATGATTATTAAATGCGAGTGCGGCAAACGTCTGAAGGTCCCGGAAACTTCCACTGGTCGAATTAAATGCGGAAGCTGTGGTGCGATTTTAAATGTTACTCCACCGAAAGCTGAGAAAAAAAAGACAGCAGCAGAATCGGCTCCGAAACCAACGATCCGGGAAACGACGAAACTCAAACGAAAAAAGAAATCTCCATCTGAAAAGAAATCCAGCTCTGTTTTAAAAAAGCCATCGATATCATCACCAGCCCCGGGACGTAAAAAATCAACATCCGAACGCTCCAAGAAAAGAGCTTCAACCCGCGTAAAGGATGTTCCGAAACAGACACCTTCTCCGGGATTCGGGGCGTTTGTCCGTTTCTTTTTTCAGAATTCCGCGGATATTCTGCGGTTGACCTGGGTACGCTTTTTGCGCCATCGTTGTCATCTCAAGCGCTTGACCACGGTGTCGCACGGAGTCGTTGAATCCACGGATTCGGCTGGAGAAGTGCTCAGTGAAAAGGAAGTGGAATATTGCAGCAAGATTGCCGGTTCAAAAGGTTTTTTACGGGCTCGACTGTATCGGGCCATGCTGGCGGGGCTGGAACCTGAAAACGTGCGTGTGGCTGAGGAAAAGGTGCTGCGCAGCCGGGAGTCTGTTCTGGAGCCCGCGCGCAGGGAACTGGTGGAGGAATGCACATGCCGGATTGATGCGCTGTCGAAACGGGAAGATGATCTCCGAGCGCAAAGATCCCGCGTTCCGGTTTTCTTTCATTCCCTGTTTATGGTTATCTGGGGGTTGATTCTGGCTGTTTTTCTGACGGTTCTGTATATCAGCGGTTCGTATATTCAAGCGATCAAGCATCAAGATGAGAATATCCGTGCCGGTGAGTACATTGTTCGGGCAACAGAGCTGATTCGGCAGCGGAATTTTAAAGGTGCAATGGAGGAGTACCGAAAACTGGACAATGATCTGATTTATACGGATTTTCAGCAGTATATTGACTCACTGGAAAAAATAGCGAAAAAGGGCATTCGGGAAGAGACCGAACGGCAGGAACGGCTCAAGACGGAAAAGGCAAGACTGGACAAGGCACGAAACACCATTCTTGATCTGTGTGAAAAGGCTTCCGAACTGCTGAAACAACATAAGTTTGTCTCAGCCAACCAGCACCTTGCGTCCTGTCCGGAAGAATACCTGAATACCGTATACGGCAGGGAAATTTCTGAGAAACAGGCAGAGATCAGGCAGCGGGCAGGCGAATTCTTTGCTGCAGCTGCTCTGCAGGTAGGTATTCATGAAGGCAAGGGGGAGTTTGCAGCCGCGTTGGGCGTTTATCGCAACATCCCTTCGCTGGGAATCAAAAAACTGGATGCGTATGTGAAAGAACGAATCATTGGCCTGAAACAGGCAGTTGAAGATGAGAAAAAAGAGGCCGTGTTTCTCCAGCGCGCGGAATCCGCCTGGAAAAAAGTACAGACCGCAGCAGTACAACGGCTCAAGACAAAAGAATTTTTCGCGGCAATTGCATCACTGAAGACCTTTCCGGATGAATTTAACCATACCGTGTATGGAGCGAAACGGCTTGCGCTTCGTACAGAAATCCATCAGCAGTGCATGGCATGGTATTTTGATGTCAAACAACAGATCGACAGTATGGTAGCCCAAAAGAAGTACCAGGACGCAGTAAAGATGCTCCGGCAGGTTGAACGTTCGGCATTGGCCGGCATGGACATGTATGCCAAAGCAAGCGCCAAGAAATATGCTGCGGTTGCCGCCCGAATCGAAAAGACCCGAAAACAGGCTTCGGCTGTGTCGGGTGCTTTTTCCAGAATGAAAAAGAACGCGCAGCGTTATATGCGGGATAAAGATTACCGCGAAGCATATAATCAGATTCAGACGTTTGAGAAGGAGTACAAAGGTAATATCAAGAATGAGATCAGCGACAGCCTGGACAGCTTGAAAAACATGCTCTGTCTCTGGGCGTCCAACGATTACTACTTTATTCAGTCCCGGCTCGAATTGATGAATAAATCGGGCAATACACCGGTACCCAAGCCGCCCGTAAAGAAAAAACTCAAGGCATATTCGTTCACGTTTAATGATCCTGCGCAGATTGTTTCCTGGCAGGCGGAATCGGGAAAGTGGAAACTGGAAGCGGGAAAGCTTGCACAGAGCGACTTTATGCCATCCACGATTATACTTAAGAAAATCCACATCCTGCCCGAACCGGTTACAGTGAAATTCGATGCAATCTTCAAGGAAAAAGACTGTGAAATATCCCTGCTGATCGGCGAACCCGGCAAACAGCCGGTATGGAGCATGATTTTCGGAAAGGGAAAGGTTTCGGTGGTTTCATCCGGAATACTCAACAGCAGGAAGCAGGAATCCAGTCTCAATCAGAAATACAGTCTGACAGTCGAATGCGGAAAAAAGAATTCCAGACTTCTGATCAACGGCAAGCAGGTGATCAAGGAAGAATTCAGTTTGTTTACGAACAAGGTTCGGATTTCTCTTAAAACTTTGGGCGGTGCCGCGGAATTTGACAATATCGGTATCAGGGGATCCTTACTAAAAACCGAGCGCTGACATTATCCTTTCCGGCAGGAGTTACGGAATGAAAAGATGGGATACGATTTCCTGCGTGCTGAATGTGCTCGGATCCCTGATTGTTATCCAGGGATTCCTGCTTCTGCTTCCGCTGATATTTGTCTGCTGGAATGCCGAATTTGCTGACCTTAGAACCTTTCTGGTGCCTTCTGCTGCCAGTTTCATTGTCGGGATTATTCTGCACAAGACGTCCCGTCCCCGTGTACTTTGTTCAGAGCATGCTGATTTGCGGAACCGCCTAGGTGGTACTGGCCCTCTTTGGTGCACTGCCCTTTATTTTTTCCGGGGCGGCGGGGTTTACGGATGCGTACTTTGAAACCGTGAGCGGACTGACGACTACAGGGATTACCATATTTACAGATATTGAGTCACTGTCTACAGGGATTCTATTCTGGAGAAGTCTGATTCAGTGGATCGGCGGGCTGGGCATTCTGACCCTTTTTCTCGCCGTGACCTTTCGTACAAGCGCAACCTCGTTTCAGCTTTTTTCCGCAGAATCTCATAAAATAGACGGGGCTCGTCCCACTCCGAGTATATTCAAAACCGCGGTGATTCTCTGGGGACTGTACATCGGGTTTACCGTGGTGGAGTTGATTCTACTCAAGGTCTTGGGGCTGAGTTTTTTCGATGCGCTCTGTCACAGTCTGACCACCCTCTCGACTGGAGGATTTTCCACATACGACGCGAGCATCCAGCATTTTAAAGAGGCCGGATATGTCAACTACCGGCTGATTGAATACGTGATTACCCTGTTCATGTTTTTCGGCGGATGCGTGGGCTCGACCGGCGGCGGATTCAAAGTGCTTCGGATTGCGATTCTGTGGAAGGCGTTTGTCGGCCAGATTCGAAAGCTGAGGCTTCCGCGCAGGGCACTCTCCGAAGTGGTGGTGGACAAGAGCATTGTACCGGACGCAGAACTCAAGCGCATTGCAGCCCTGTTTTTTGGCTGGCTCTTTCTGATTGCGATCGGCGGTTTTATTACCAGCATGTTTACGGACTTGAACGGATGGCAGTCGTTTTCATGCATGTTTTCAGCCGTAGGTAATATCGGCCCGTGTTATATCAGCGTGGCGGAGATGTCACAACTGCCCGCGATTGTGAAATATACTTATATATTCGGTGTGCTTGCTGGACGGCTGGAGATCCTTCCTGTACTGCTGATATTCAGCCGGCGGGTGTGGCGATAGATAAGGAGATTCTGACATGTATATACTCATTGCCGGTGGCGGATTTGTTGGCAAGGGGCTGGCGCGCAGGCTGGTGGAACACAAACATGATGTAGTGCTGATCGACAGGGATGCGGATGTGTGCAAGGATATCTACGCGCGGCACGGCGCCGTGACAGTCACGGGAAATGCCACGGATATCGATGTGCTGGAAAGCGCTGGTATTTAGAAGTGTGATGTGGCCGTGGCAACCATGCGAAGGGATTCCGATAACCTGGCGTTCGCGCTCCTGGCTCGTCATTTCAAGGTGGAGCAGATTGCCGTGCGCATGGTGGACTCAAAATACGAGGATGTGTACAAGTCCGTGGGGGTAAGCAATATCACGCGAATCGCCTCGCTGGTCATCGACCAGATGATCGTAAATATTGAAAGCCCGGAGCTCCGCAAAGTTATCAGCCTGGGTACCGTGGATATCTGTATCTTCAATCTTCCGGAAGACACCGCCTGCGCAGGAAAGAGTATCCGCGAAGTCGTGAATGCGCCGAACTTTCCCGGCAAGATCATTATTGCCTGCGTGTACAAGGAGGATACAAATACCTTTGTGATTCCCAGCGGAGATGCAATCCTGAGTCCTAAAGACCGGCTCTTTATCAGCGGCGAAACCGCAAATATCAAGAAAGCAGTGAAGTTCTTTGCGTGAAAAGCAGCGGTGATTTGCTTCGGGATTCATAAGGAAAAGCGCAGCACGCTGCGTTCTTCGGGTTCATCCTCCGAATCATTCTGATCGGCGCTCCGTCTTGCAGCCAACGCTCAGAAACGCTAACGCGGATCGCGAAAATCCAACGGTGTAGTGTTAAGGGAGAAACGAAGTCAGGATGACGGGGTAACCGCTGAACAGGAACTGCGAACAATCAGGTTCAAGGGTGTTCGAATCAAGCCCTGTGGATGTGTTTTGTCATTCGTCCATTCATTGAATATCCGGGCGACCTGATCAGCTTCCTCTTCTCGTGAATAATCCACGGTCGTAATGTTCTTGAGTTCACCAGGCCCGTACTGGGATTCGTTTCCGAATCCGGTTACGGATACATCCCGGGGACACTCAAGCCCCATACTGCTCAACTGCTCCATCACACCAAGCGCTGTGTCATCTATCGCGCAGACGACTGCTGTGGGAACCCGGCCCTTATTTTGGAATATTTCTTCAAATCGCGAATCGCCGTACCGATATCTTTCCAGCTGCCAGTCGGCTTCGCTCATGCAGTGGTGTTGGTATACGAATTTTCTAAATGTGTCATGCCGCTCGGATCCTGCCATCTTTCCATCGGTTACATACGCAAAAGACCGGTGTCCCAGCCCATACAGGTATTCCATGATCTTGGTGATGCCGGCGATATTGTCGACGTCAAACATGGGACACCTGTTTACGGTCTCTTTATTCAGCTTCCATCTTCCGGGGTGTCCCATCAATATGGTGCTGAAGCCGTCCTTGATCCATCGCTCCAGTTCTTTTGACTTTCTGCCGGACACAGCCGGCTGAACAATCAGGGATCGGACCCCTGCGCTTCTCATACGGATAATGCACTGGTCTTCTTTTTTGCATTCCCCTCCGGATGCTCCCAGCATCACCCCGCGCTGATCCTGTGCAAAGCGGGACTCCAATGCAGCCACGGAAATCGAGTTAGCCATCCAGTTGAAGCGGTAATAGATAATCCCCACAGCAGTATTTCCCTGATCCGGATCCCCTGCTCCAACAAACCGATATCCCACGCCCGGTTCCCGTTCCAGAATTCCCCGGTTCACCAGGCTTGAAAGGGCATTTCGCACGGTCACGCGGCTGACCTCGAATGTCTCGGCAAGACTCCTTTCCGGTGGAATCAGTTCTCCGGCACCTGGGTTCTTTTCTTTTAAGACGCGCTGGATTTCATCCACCACGGCTTCGACAAGTGTTACGGTCCGACGACTGCGAAAATCCGGACGGGCTTGAATGTCAATATTTGACGTTCTCTGTGGCATATGTATTCTCCCTTGTGTTCTTCCGGTAGTATACCGGTTTCTATGCTATACTCCAAGAAGCCGGTTTCGTCCAGTATTTTTCTTTTTCAAATGAAAATTTTTTCAAGCACTTTGTTGTTGAAAATCACCTGTCTACACCGTACACTTAAATATACACAACGGACAGAAATCAGTAATCGGTAAATGGAAGTCCATCCGTTCAAAGGAAAAGAATCATGAAAGAAATCTCCGACCAGGAACTGGAAAAGATTCTGCTTGAACAAAAGCTGATCACGGAAAAACAACTCCAGGAGTGTCGTGAGATTCTTGAGAATCCCGCATCGCGCACCACACTCTACAAAATCATAACCCAGAAAAAACTGGTCAACCCCAAGACTCTTGAACGGGCCTGCCGGCATGTAAAGCTCAACGAAAAAGAGCTCTTTGAATTTCAGTGGCTGCAGCATAAATCCGGCGGAAAGTCACTTCCGGATGTGATTGCGGAAAAGAAATACATGAAAGACAGAGAACCTCCGGACAAAGAACGCCACCGGGAAACCCTGTCGGATGCGGAACGAACCTTTCTCAAGGTCGCGGTCTTTAACAACATCCTGACCAATGAACAGGTTTCAGTCATTTCCCGCAAAGCCTTTGAGAGCAGCGATCCGGTCTGGCAGATCCTGGTCCGGGACAACATCATCTCCGCACAGGCAGCCAACGCAATCCTCGAAAAGCTCGAAGAGCGATTCGGCGACGCCTACCGCGAACGCGCATACAGCGAAGACGGTTTTTCCGGAAAGAAAGATCGGGAACATTTCAACCGCGAAACTCAGCGCATCATGAAAGACTCCTGGCTGTGGAAGTCGGAGTAACTCAGTCGGTCGCAGATGGTTGATGGCTATTGCCATTCTCTTTGTCTGCGAACACGCAATCGTTCAGAGAAAGCTACATATTTATTTTACTTGTATCCAAATAGGGTGATTGTATAATTCGCTATTTATCCCTGTGCTTATGCACTCCAAGTTTGTTCTACTGTAGCTTTATCGGAAGCAATGTTTCAGTATAAATCCTTTTTTGTTGTGAGTTCTCTTAACCCTATTCTGATACTTCGAATTACCTGAGATGTCCCTGCGCTAAATGTTTTTAGAAACGGCTCGATCTGATAACATTATGGGTTTCGAACGTTTGCATTGATATCAGCACGGATACCGTGCCTGATTTACTGGCATTCTTAATGATTGCACAGCATCTTTCTTATTGGAAAGGCTGGATTGATTTATGATTAAGAAGACAGATACACTTCTTATTCCTGATATTGCCAGAGTGGTCATCCGCTTTTTTTCTCCAGGATCTGAAGACAGAATTCAACGGATTATCGGCAGAATTCTAACAATGGATGAAGACAAAGTTGGCAAGAGGCTGCAGATGATTATGACCCGGTTTTCTTCCAGACATATTCACATTCAGGATGTTTTTCTCCGACATTTTGAAGTGGTTGAAGAGCACATGATCACTGATAACGCCCTCAGCCATAATCGAAAACTGCTGATTGGTGCGTATTTCACCAGTGAATACGCCCTCGAGTCTGCCGCCCTTTTCAATCCTTCCATTGTCCCGCATCCAGATCAAACCGACCTTGCTTCCGGTTCCAGGCGCTTTGTGATGAGCCTTCGCGCGACTGGCGAAGGGCATGTATCCTCTCTGGCGTTTCGGCAGGGAATTATTGATTCGGAGTGCAGGATCGAACTGGAGCCCACCGGCAGGATTGTAACCGGTCCAGACTTGACATACAATCAGAAATACAACAAGGACGTGTTTAATATCAAACTCCATGAAATGGGAAGAAGTAATAAAATTTCCGAGGAACTATTACGCAAGCTGAAAGCAGAGTTCACGTTGTCTGAATTAAAGAAGGCAGTCGCCAACGCCCGAAAACCCAGCCTGCTGTATGACCGAGAGAGGGTTGAAACCCTGGACGCCATGCTTAATCTGGCAGAACAGAATTACGAGGTGCAGTTTAACCCGAAGCATCGCATCTCGGAAAGGGTTATTTTTCCAAGAAGAGGCCATGAGCGAAAGGCGATTGAAGATGCCCGGTTTGTTCTCTTTACTGACGGCGATACGTCCTGTTATTATGCCACGTTTACTGCGTACGACCGGCACACGTTCTTTCCGCAGCTTCTGAAGACAGATGATTTCTGCCGATTCCGGTTTATCACGCTCAATGGAGATGGTGTTGTTAACAAAGGTATGGCGCTTTTTCCCAGAAAAGTTAACAGGCAGTACGTGATGCTTTCACGGCAGGACGGAGAAAATATTTTTATCATGTATTCGGATAATGTACACTTCTGGCGTGAGCCGGTGATGATTATGAAACCATCCCAGTCCTGGACGTATGTACAACTCGGAAATTGCGGATCGCCGATTGAGACTCCCGAAGGATGGCTGGTTCTGACACATGGCGTAGGACCGATGCGGCGCTATTGTATCGGGGCTGTGCTGCTGGACCTTGAAGAGCCGTCCCGTATTATCGGCCGCATGAAGGAGCCGCTTCTCGAACCGGATGAAAATGAACGAGATGGATATGTTCCAAATGTAGTCTATACCTGCGGCGCCATGGTTCACGGTAACCGCCTTATACTGCCGTATGCAATGTCTGACTATGCGACACGTATAGCACTGGTGGATATGGATCAGCTGATCCGCAAACTCAAGAACGGGTGAAATCAATGAAAGGAGCTTGATTGTGAGAATTGGATATGTATCGACTTATCCGCCGATTGAATGCGGAATAGCGACCTATACGGAATATTTAAGCACCGCTGTCAAAAAGCTGCAGAATGAAGTTTTTGTCATCAGTCAATACGGCGCAAAGGGCAAGCATGTTTTTCCGATTTTTCAGACCGGATCCCTCTCTTTTGCATCTGATGTTTTTATAACCAGCACGCGTATGACGCCGGATATTGTCCATATTCAGCATGAATACGGGTTGTACGGACCGCAGCGGGGGGTGGGGATCATTGATCTCATTCTGCGGTACCGGCTGTCGGATATTCCTGTGGTAATTACGCTGCATACGGTATATGAAGAACTCAAAAGGGAAGAGGAGATTATCCTCAAACATGTTCTTGACGAATGTTCGGCGACCATTGTTCACGAAAAATTTCAGAAGGAAACACTGGTAAAGGCATTTAAAAACAGAATCCCGGGGGTAGAGGAAAAAATTCACGTGATTGAACACGGTGTCCGGGAGCTTCAGCCGATGCACTCAGCAAAGGCGAAACTTGGTCTGGAGGGAAAGAAAGTTGTACTGTTGTGCGGGTATTTCCGGCCGACCAAGGGATTTCATAAGATTGTCGAAATCTTTCCAGAAATTTGCAGGAAAGAGAAGAATGCCGTTCTGGTTGTTGCCGGAAAGACCCGGAATATTGAGTACAATGAATACCGACAGAAGTTTTTCAGACAGCTGAATGACTCCCCGGTCGCGGACCGGATTACTATTTTGCGGGGGCAGTTTCCGCAGAACACATTTGATACGATTGTTGCCGCAGCTGATGTCGTTGCCATGCCGTATGAAGTCGGAGCCCAGAGTGGTATTATGGCCCAATGCTTTGCTCACGGAGTACCGGTTGTTTCATCAGGATTAAAGGCATTCCGGCTGGTTGTCGACAGAAGCGGAGGCGGCCTGATTGCGGAAACCGATAAAGAGTATGCAAAGCTGATTCTCAATGTCCTTTCGGATGAAACCGTGAATTCACAACTTCGAAAGAATATCCAGAAATATATCCGCGTTAAAGCGGGGTGGGGCCGGATTTCTGAGAAACATCTTGAGGTATACCGAAAGGTAGTTACTACACCTTATGGAAAAGCAAAGTATGTATATTTTCCAGAAGATGAATCAGCAGAATAAAAAACCGGCGGGTTTCTGCGTTACAAACAAATCAGGGCCGGCGTCTCATGTCTGACAGATTCGTTTGACGAATCGCAATCGGCATCAACGATCAGAGATTTACCTCACAACCGATATCGATTGAGATACCGATCGTTGTGCGAGATATGTTTTATCGGCAGTGTCGAGGTCAATTATATGAAAGGCTCCAACGATGAAACGATGTGAGTCCAATCCGATAATCACACCGCAAAACATCATTCCCAGCGCCGAGGGCTACCGAGTACGAGGCGCTTTTAATCCTGCTGCAGTACGATATGGGGATGAAATCATTCTGTTGATTCGTGTTGCCGAGGACTGTCCGGCTGAAGGAAAAGAGATCGCAGTGCCGAAAACAGAAATCATAGACGGCAGGGGGTGTCCGGGAATTCTCAGGGTCAGAAGAGACGACCCCGATGTTCAGCTCAGGGATACGCGAGGGATTATGTATCGTGGTGTGGAGTACCTCTCCACGATGAGCCATTTACGTCTGGCACGAAGCCGGGATGGAATCCATTTCAACGTTGACCCCAACCCCTTCCTTTTCCCGTCGTCTGCGGAAGATATCTATGGTGTGGAGGATGCCCGGATCACTCCGGTCGAGGGGAAGTATTTTATCAACTACACATGTGTCTCCAAAAACAGCTGGTCAACGGCCCTTGCCGTGACCTCTGACTTTGTGAATGTTGATAAGAAAGGAATTATCTTTTGTCCGGAGAACAAAGACGTCTCGCTGTTCCCCGAAAAGATCAATGGCAGATATGCTGCACTTCACCGGCCGAACAACAGCGGATTCGGCAGACCCGGAATCTGGTATGCAGAGTCACCGGATCTTATTCACTGGGGCAGGCATCGCGCTGTGCTTGAAGCCCGCGAGAACAGATGGGAATCCATGAAGATCGGCAGCGGTGGACCTTCGATCAAGACCTCTCAGGGGTGGCTGCAGATATACCACGGCAAAGGAGATCATCAGTTATACAGCCTCTCTGCCGTACTGTTTGATTGTGAAGAGCCATCAAGGGTCCTACGGCGAAGCACAACACCAATCCTTTACCCGGAAACAGCCTATGAAACTTCCGGCTTTTTCCCAAATGTCATATTTACAAACGGACAAGTCGTCGAGAAAGATGGTCGTGTACTCCTTTATTATGGAGCTTCGGATGAGACTGTCTGTCTGGCTGAGACGACAGTCGATGAACTTCTGGAACGCTGTACCTTGTAAAGACCAGTGGTCTGTCAACACTAAAGTTGGGGGTTCAAAGCTTATCTGATGGAGCGTATTCAAGATCCGCTTACGGATTGCCGGTTACGGATTGCCGGTTACGGATTGCCGGCAGGATTGGTTGGACACGGTTCACCGTACAGCTCAAATCCCTGTACACGGATCATATTATCTCCCTTGGGCTGTGTTCCTTTTGTGATAACCAGTTGGACATAACGGGCTTCGACAGGCGTTGGTTCAAAAGGCACTTCGAGCCATGCAAAGGTGTTGTTGGAAAAAGTGGCTACAGTTCGCATGGACTTTTTAGTGTTTTCTGCCCGAATATAGCCTGCAGCAGCATTAAGCATTCGCCTTGTCACCAGTCCGGCCAGATTCAGCCGCCAGTGTCGAATCGTGCAGGAGCGTCCCAGGTCTACGGTCAGTGTGGAGCCGGCCGGGGCTTGCCAGCGGGTTACAGGATTACGATCAAGCACATGTTTGGCAGGAGTGCCGGGTTTGCTTTTATCTATTTTTAGTCTCAGGATACCTTACTTGACGCCACTCTCAGAAGTCAAAACATGCCGCAAGAATAACGTAACCGTTTATA
>CAZGEP010000046.1:0-9786 GCA_964524955.1 uncultured Planctomycetota bacterium
GGACTTGCACCTCCTGTCTCTTACCGGCTTATTCCGGCGCTTTCTGTACGTCCCTCCGTTGTCCCTCCGTTCTGTACGTCCCTCCGTTCTTGTCTGAGACCGTTCAATTTCGCCGCGTAAACCGATTTTATTCTGATAGCTGCGTCATTGTTGCTATCTTTTTCATTATTCATTTTTCCTTTCCATGGCCGTATTATCGACACTCCCGGCGTTTTCGCAAGGTTTTGACAGCAAAATACAGTTAAAAGTAAAGGGGAATGTGAGACGAAATGCCCATTTTAAAGATTGGCTGAGCAAATAAATCGTGAAAACGAACGGTACGCTTCTCACCTGGAAATTTAAATTTACAGTCTTTATTTTCCTCAATCATGGTGTATACTTATAATCCACACTTTTTTAAGGGAAGAAATATGAAAATCGGTTCGATTGTTATGATTGTTCTTCTGATAGCAGCTGGAGGCTACTTCCTGCTCAACGCGAGAAACAGCCAGAGCGTGACCATTGAAGACGACATGGTTACCCTTACCACAGGAGATCTGGAGTGCAGCTTTATTCTGGATGAGGAACTGGATGATACGATTCTAATGTTCGGCGGTGCACACATATCCATGAGAAACGTAGTCAGTCCGATTACAGTGTCCGGCATTTCTGTGGATGACGCTCTGGAAATACACGAAGAACATCCTGATTTCTTTGAGTGCAACTCTCCCGGAGCTGCACAGGCAAAGCAACTCTTTGAACAGTATTCCCTGATCCCGGCGGATTCCAGTGTTCTCAGTACGCTCAAGACTGCGATCAAAGAGTTCAAGCGCACTTTCAAAAATAAAGATCCAAGAGCCTGCGTGAAACTCAAAGGAAACCTGCTTGAGATTGATTCCATTGAAGTTCCAGAAGCCGACGCGGATGTGACCAGCAAATTTAAACGATTTAATTTCTACCTGATCACTTCAGCTGAAGTGTCATACTGGGACGAATTCACGGATTAACTTCCTATGACTCAGCAACCCATTCACATGTCCAGTCAGAAATCACCTTCGTTTGGAGTTCGCGCGAAGGTTGCCGTATTCTCAGGTACATTTTTCTTCTTCTTAATTCTTCTTTTACTTGTAGTTTTCTGGTTATACAGCACATCCTGTCAAACGGCTACTCAATCGTTGCAGAAAAAACTTGCTCCTGCGGCCGCATCTGTAGCAGAAACCGTGAATGAACTCGCAGCAAACAGTGCCTCGCTCCGTAAAATTGACAATTTTACGCAACGCATCAGAGACTCATATAAACTTGAAAACGCCTTGATTGCTGTACCGAACCAGGATGGCAGTCAATACATTAACTTCGCAAACGGACTACCACTGAATATACTTACTGCAACTCCGGAACATCTGAATCAGACCATGACAACCGGATCTCAGGTCGAGGAAGAATACTTTTTTCTGGACGCCCTCTACCGGAGATATTATTTTCCGCTCAAGCGCGGACAGCAGACCTGGGGCATTCTCTGTCTGGAAACCTTTGATCCTCTTCCCGCATACCTGAGGAATCTGCGCCGGGGATACATGGCCGGCATTCTTATCAGCATTATCACAGCGCTCACGCTCGCGCTCTTTACACTCTGGATTCTGCGAATCGTCGAACGGTCCAGACAAAACATGCTCCGCAACGAACGGCTTTCCACCGCAGGATTTCTCTCCGCCACCATAGCTCATGAATTGAAAAATCCCATGGGAATCATCCTTTCAACCACACAGGTATTGAAGAAAAAACTGGAAAACATGCCGGAATCGATCCGATATCTTTCCAGCATTGAAGAGGAGGTAAAACAGGCAAACATGCACCTGGATGCATTTCTGGACCTGTCCCGTGAAATCCCACTTCACATGGAGACGCAGGATATCTGTTCAGTCCTCATGTCCACTGTTGAGTTGATGGAAGCCAAACTCCGTCAGCAGGAAATACAAATCAAAACCTGTTTTCCTGATCCGCCGGTACACGTCCGTCTGGACAAGCGTAAGTTCCGCCAGGCGATTGTCAACCTTCTCTTAAATGCCGCGGATGCGCTTTCGGATTCCCGAAGAAAAATCATTACCCTGTCCCTGAAAAGGCGAAACTCAGACAAAGGCCCCATTGTTCGGCTGTCGATCCACGATACCGGTCCCGGCATACCACCATCGATTCGAGAACAGATCATAGAACCGTTTTTCTCAACACGGGATACGGGAACCGGACTGGGACTGCCTCAGGCATGCCGGATTATTAAACAGCACCAGGGTGAAATAATTATTGCATCTACGGATCAAAACAGTACAACCATTGTTATTCAATTACCTGTATCGAATAATTCCCTTACGCAGCAGGAAACCGCTAATGAACATTCTGATTGTTGATGACAAAAAACGCTTTGCAGAAATCCTGGCTGAAGCCGTGGCCCAGGAAATGAATCTCAACGTGCAGACCGCCTGTTCCGCGGAAGAGGCGGTGGCACTGCTGGACAAAGACGCTCCTGATATCGTTGTCACAGACCTTCGCATGCCGGGAATGGACGGCCTCTCCCTGCTCGGTGAAATCAAGCGGCGTTCAAGACGAACGGAAGTCATTCTGATGACCGCGTTCGCAGATGTACCCACAGCCAAAGAAACCCTCAAACGCGGTGCCGTGGATTATATGGTCAAACCCTTTGATAATGATGAACTCTTCAGGCTGATTGAACAGATCATGTCCCGGTATGTTGCACACCCGGACGTACTCGCTGAGAATTCGGGCCAACACGTCTTTATGGGAATGATTGGAACGAGCCGACCCATGCGCAAACTCTTTGAAGACATTGAGCGGATCGCGGATGCGCATACCTCGGTACTGATTCTCGGCGAGAGCGGCACAGGAAAGGAGCTGGTTTCCCGTGCCATCCATAACATCAGTTCCCGCAGGAACGGCCCCTTTGTTCCGGTACACTGCGCGGCCGTACCCGAATCCCTGCTGGAAAGCGTTTTTTTCGGTCATGAAAAGGGCGCCTTTACCGGTGCGCAGGAACAGAAAAAAGGCCAGTTTGAGGCCGCAAACAACGGTACGGTTTTTCTTGATGAAATCGGTGAGATGCCTCTTGCGCTTCAGCCCAAACTGCTTCGGTTTCTTCAGGAGCATCACTTCAACCGGGTCGGCGGAACGCAGACCATTCCCGTGGATGTACGCATACTTGCCGCCACACACCGGGATCTCTCCGCCGAAGTTGCGGCCGGAACGTTTCGCGAGGATCTCTTCTATCGGCTGGAGGGAATCACCCTTCGGATTCCGGCTTTACGCGACCGCGCAGAAGATATTCCGCTGCTGCTCCGTCACTTTCTCACGCAGAAAAATCTGGATCCGAACACATTTTCCGACCACTCAGTCAAGGCACTCATGGATTACAACTGGCCCGGCAACATCCGTGAACTCCAGAATGTAATCGAACACGCTCTCTTTTCAGCCGGAAAAAATCGTATCGAGATATCCGATCTTCCGGATAAAATCCACAACCGTCATACGGGCAACACCGCTGCGAATAATAATTCGGAACACACCAGTCTCACTCTACAGCAGAATGAAAAAGAGATGATTATTCAGGCGCTCCGCAAATCCGGCAACAACAAGACCAGAGCAGCGAAATTTCTCGGTATTACCAGACGAAAACTATACTCCCGGATGAAGGTACTGGACATTGACCCGGATCTAATCTTTGGTACAGACTGTACCTGAGGGTACACTGCACTGTACACCAGGGTACACATTTCCGTATGTACTCGGCCTCAACACGCGTCGGCTGAAAACAAACCACCCCATAAGCATCTACCGTAAAAACTGTTGCAATTATATCTCGTTTTGTTTATACTATTGGCATCCGTATTGCGTTATATGAATTGATTAGCTAATCACTGAAAATACGAGTAAACAGTTCTCACCTTTTTTAAGGAGATGTATCATGAAACGGTTTATGGTTGCGGCAATTGCAGTATTCGTATCATCCGGTTTTCTTTATGCCGGAGAAACCACTGAGAATAAAACAGATCCCGCAAAAGAAGAAATCCGGAAACAAGTCCAGAAAAATAAAGAAAGTAAAACGCAGGAACGGCTGAAGATCCAGGAGGCGGCAAAGCAGCAGAGTCAAAACCGGAACAGAAAAAGATTGAAACTTTCTGATGCGGAATTGCCCGAACTTCCCGAACTGCCGGCAAAGGCCAATACGATCGCAAACAAGGCCCTGGACCGAGCACTGAAACGAGCGGATGAAGCGCTCAAAAAGCAAGAGCAGAAACAGGCCCGAATCAATGAAACCCAGGGAAACGGCGAGATGAAACGGGTACGTGAACATCTGAATCTCTCCGCGGAACAGGCAAAACAGGCAAGGGAACAGGCCCGGAATGCCGGTTCAGAAGCCAATAGAGCCAGAGAGTCCGCGGTGAATGCCGGTAACACAGCCAATCAGGTTCGGCAGGCCCAGGACGCGGTTCAGAATGGAAACAGCGGAAGCAGCGGCACTGGAAGCGGCAGCGAAAACCGTCAAAAGGGACGCAGATAAAATGAAGCAGATAACCAGGAGAACATCCAACCACGCCAATGACAAGCATTGCTTGTCATTGGTGTCGGATTCCGTTTTCGCCATGCTGGCACGGAACTGCAAACTTACGACCACGTATCTCGTTTGCCTGTTCATGCTTGTTTTTATTGACGGCGGAGCCGGGGATGAACCAACTGTCTTGTCTTCCAAGAAGGCCCTCTCCCTGCAGGTTAAAGACGATTTTATCCGGGCATTCCGCGGGGAGAACTATGCACAAGCGCTTCAAATCGTTGACAGGCGTCTAAAGAATGACCCTGAGAACGGTCTTCTTCTCAACAACAAAGCTGCCTGCCTGACACTTCTGTCCAAACATGAACAGGCGGTCGCGGTTTTCCGTAAAGCCGAGTCTCTGCTTCCGGAAGATTACGCGGACCGGTTCACCCTCTACCTTCGCGCCATCGCGCTCTATCAGAGCAGGCTCTATAACAGGGCTCAGCAGATGCTGGACCGGCTTCAGAAAAAGTTTCCGCAGAGCCGCATCACGCAGGAAGGACAGCAGCTGGCGATCGACATCGAAAAGATGCTTTCGCGAAAGATTGACCGCGCGCATCTGAACTGGTACATGGAACGGGGTGTTGAGACCTACCGGAAAGGCAAACCGGGTATCACAATTGAGTACCTGACTGAGTGGCAGTTACTGAATCAGCGTCTGCCTGAACTCAAAACCGTCATGCCGCTCAGCGGACACATTGCCATGGGCGGATCATTTCTTGAGGTATTCCGCCCGGACAAGGCGCTGCCGTGGCTGAAGAATGTTCCGCTGGCGTACGGAAACTACCGCGTTGCACTCATGCGGGCCATGGCTTTTCGCATGACCGGAAAAAACCGGGAAGCGCTGGACACGCTGAATACGATCATAAAAGAAACCACTGCCCAAGATGTCCGCAACCGAGCTGAACGTTATCATAAGAAGTGGCAATCCAATGAAAACAATTAATCTTCCCGTTTCATTTATTGTAATTCTGTTACTGACCCTGTGCCCGGCAATCGCCGGAGACCATTCCGATGAACCCGATCTGATTGCCGCGCTTTCCCTGATCAAAAGCGGTGACTTTATGAAAGCGGAACAGACGCTGACTCTTCTGACCCGAAACAATCCCGAACAGGCAGACGCGTATCTGCTTCAGGGAATTACCCGATATCATCTGAAAAAATACACCGCCTGTGTCACGGATCTTAACCGCGCAATCCAATTTAAAACCACCCATACCAGCCGCGCGCTCTATTACATGGGCATGGCCTGGAGTCAGCTGGATAAAGCAAAAGAGGCCGAGGCATGTTTCGACCGCATCATAAATGAATTCCCGAATTCCGCAGAAGCAAAAAAAATCGGAGTGCGGCCTCGAACGGAATCCAGGCTGGAAAAACCGGCGCAAAAACCCGTCAAACGATGGCAGGTTCTGCTCATGCAGGATGTCGGGTTTGACTCCAATCCTTCCCGGATCTCCGGCGGAGAAGACGACGGCTATCTGCTCAGTTTTATCTCAGGAAAATGTCAGACTGGAACACTTCCGCTCTATATCAAGGGAAGCGCACTGCATCAGCACTACGTTGATTCCGACGACCTGAATGTTACCTCTGCGGGCGGTGGCCTGGAAGGTGAAGTCCGCCTGAGCCCGGCCGACCTTCTGAGGCCCGAAGCGGTTATTGAGCATCTCTGGATCTCCGGCGACAGTCTGGGAACCGCTTACCGACTGGCCGCGACCTGGGAACATCAGTGGAAACCGCAATGGCAGACCGATCTTTCTCTGCGGTACGCGTACAAAGACTATTCCGGTGATGAATTTGAAATTATCAAGGGCGACCATTTCGAAGCCGCGCTGAAAAGCAATTACAGCTTCAGCCGCATACCGGTCCTGTCGAATATCCATCTGTTCGGAGGATACTTCAGAGATACGGCGGATGAAGACTACCTTTCCTATCACGGAGGCAGAGCAGCCATTGATATCGGCCTTGAACTTCCGTTTCAGATTTTCCAGACACTCGGATTCGGTTATGAACGACGCGATTACCTTGATACCGATCCCGGCTATGATACGACCCGGAAAGAAGACCGCATGGAGATCTTCGTAACATTCATGCGCTCGATATTCAAGCAGGTATTTGTCAGTTTGGGCGGAAACCTGCTGAAAAACGAATCGACCATTGATGATTATGATTTCACTCAATGGACCGTACACGGCGGCCTGATCCTTATATTCTGAAACGGTTCATCGTCTTTATACACAGGCTGAAAAGGTCGTTGACTTTTGATCTTCACGCGCAACATCAAAAGTCAACGACCTTTTTCTTTATTTGACGTAGAAGTCTATATATCCATAAGCTTACGCCAGGAGCGCGTGAGCAGCATAACAGCGATCCCTTCGGCCAGAAAGGCCAGCACGATCATCGCAGAGGCGGTTAGATGACTGAGGGTTTGCGTGCAGAGGAAGATCGCGCCGGAAAGAAGAATGATTCCGTTTCTGGCCAGTCCCCCAGCGCCCATGGCCCAAGTCCGATGATGAACCATGGCCAGTCCGTGATAATAATTGCGGAATGTCACTGCAAGCGGAGAGGCCATCAGCACCCAGATACAGTCCCGGGCATTGCGAAGCAGCAACGGTTCTGTACACTGCTGAAGATATATCAGAAAAAGGCGCGACAACGGTGTAACGCGAAACAGAAAGAACAGCCCGGTAATCACCAGCACCGGTCCCACCGGCGAAAATGCAACGATAAAGAGCGGCAGGCTGATCCCCATACAGACCAGGGTGATAAAGTCAAATGTCTTGCGCCGGGAACGTGAACTCTTTGCCCAGACCGTCACCATGTTCGGCGCCATGACAATCACCGACTGAAACGGTCCATACAGAGCCATGGCCAGCGCAAACCATGCCAGCTCATTCACACCGTTCTCAAATCGCAGTAATACATAATTCTGAATCAGCCGTCCGGACATCATCACAATGCCCATCAGAGAAAGCGGCCAGAAGAACTTCAGATATGACGGCCGGGAGATTGGAGCAGTCTCAGCAGTTTTCATACCACACTAACTATACCGCGCCAATAAAATTTATAAAGTGAAATACCAGAAGGTTAACCGTGTATGCTTTTATGTTCTCTGAATGTTCTGTTCGATTTTATCCGAAGACAGTGGCAACGAAGTCGCGGATGTTGCGCCTGTGCCGGACGTTCAGCACGGCCCGTTCAACCTGCTCAATAACGTCGGCATCTGCTTCGCCGTACATCGACATACAGTCGCGGAGTTTCTCCTGCACTTTCGGCAACGCAGTCTTGGCCGGCTCGTGCAGTACGTTATACCGGCATTCATCTTCGAGCACACGACCATCGCGCAAAACAACCTTGGTGTACTGACAGCCCGGCTTTGGTCGGGGATAGCCCTTGAGGGCCATGTCTTGGAAGTGGTTTATTTCTTTCGTTCGCTGCGCCAGTTTCGTAGTGGCGTGATTCTGGTGTATGCGCTCGGGTGTGAAATCACGAACAGATACCGAACCCTGGTTCAGCGCCAGAGCAATGGCATACGGAGCGCAGAACTGAGCATCAATCTGGGGAGTGGGGCCTGGATTATACGGCATGCTGACCAGGGTGTTTCCGCCTTCCCGCAGGAAAAACTCTACACGTTCGATGTCTTCCTCTGCAAACTTGTGCTGTTGTTTAAGGCGTAGTGCTGAAAAGATATTGGCATGATGAATGCCGCATGTGGGGTAATGTTTGACGACCAGCTCTGCGATCGCGTTCAAAGACACATCCTGGAAACTTTTTTCCGGCGGTGGAGGGCTCTGGGTATAACAGCGGTAGAATCCGCCGCTGCCTTCAAACGTGTGCTCAGGGCCTGTATATCCGCGCCGGGCCAGAAGAACTGAATAGACCGCAGCCCTGGCGGCAATGGCCGGCTGTATGCGTTTGGTCAGGGCCTTCTCCAGCAGCGCCTGCCGGTTGCCGCAGGTGTGCGCGTAGTAGATTCCCATGGCATGGACGGTTTGATCAATGGTCAGTTCGAGCATCCGTGCGGCAGCTGCCACACCGCCCCAGCCGCCTGCCAGCGATGTGGTCAGAAAGTAGGCATGGGAACGCTCCGCCTGCATGTATGGTCTGGCAATGCGCGCGGCAGCTTCCACGCCAAGGATCATGCTGCTCAGAAAACGCTTTCCGCTGCTGTCCCGGGCCTCACCGCAGGCCAGTGCCGCAGGCACAACAATGGAGAGTATGTGAATGTCTGCCTTCGGGTAGTTGTTGTCAAAGTCCATCGCATGAATCATTGCTGCATTGCAGTAAGTCGCAGACGGCAGACAGAGTCTCTGATCGTTGAAGAAAACACTGGCAGGGCCAACAGCACTGAGTTCGGTCTCAAGGTCGATGAGTTCGGCAATCCCCGGCGCCTTGCAGCCTGCAAACGCACAGGCGCAGGTATCCAGCAGCATGGTTGTGGCCGTGTCATAGTTTAACTGCGGCACAGCATCATCTGTTGTGTCGATCACAAGTTCCGAGAGAATTCGGGCTATGGACACGATTAACCTCACTGTCCGGCGTAAATAGCAGTGATTTCAGCCTGAAGGAGTTCGCTGCCTTCTGCGATTCTTCGTATACGATCCTGCTGACGTTTTCTGGCGTCAGCAATCTCGGATCGGCGCTCATTAACCATACGAACTGTCTCCGAAGGTGCAGGACCGCCGATGTTGTTGTGGGTTTCGATAAACGTCACTGGATCCAGACAGCTCTGGAGAACGTCTGTTGACAGTCCCGGTGGTTCCTCTTCACACTCGCGTGCCGCTTCATCCAGCATTTCTCCTGTCAGTTTTGGAGCGGGTAGATTCCGATCGCGAGCTATTCGCACCAGGGTTGCGCAGATGCGGTGCGCCCGACGGCCTCCGTATCCCAGTTCCTGAACCATGTACACAACCAGTTCGGTCATGCAGGAATATCCCTGCCGGACATGCGTCAACATCTTATCCCGATCAACATGAAGATTCCGCAGAAGCATACCGCATTGACGAATTACGGCCTTTCCGTTAACCAGGGCTTCCAGACCTTTTCTCGGGAAAAAATACATGGCCATCACATCGCCATGCGGTTCTCCTTTTGTTTGCAGCATCCCGTTCACGGCCTTGCTGAGAATGTCACAAATGTCGTCGCGCAGCACCTCGGTTACCCCACCGTTATGGCATTTCTGAGGCATCATGGAACTGGTCCCCCCCAGGTTG
>CAZGEP010000046.1:9796-29072 GCA_964524955.1 uncultured Planctomycetota bacterium
CCCAGGTTGCGGTCGACATGAATCATTCCGATCTCTTCCAGCCCCCAGATCTCAATATCCATGGTCAGCTTGCTCAACGTGACGCAAATGTTCGCGATCGAGAAGATCAACTGCATGGTGTGGTCCTGACTTGCCTCACAGTCATACGTAACTTCCAGCAGATCGTCCATGCCGAGAAGTTGGGTCATCAGCAGGCGGTCGACCGGCCATACCGTTCCCGAGGTAGCGCCGCAGCCGCCGCTGTTTCTGTTGATCAGTCTGTAGGAAAGCTCAAGCTGCTCCACCCCTCGATGCATGTTGTCGAAGATCGACAACGCGTAGTTGGCTAATGTGATGGGATTGGCCTGCGAGAAATGGGTGTGTCCCGGCATGATGGCGTCGATATTTTTCTCGGCAAAGTCCAGAATTGTGTCCATGAATTCAAAGAAATGATCGAAAAAATCAATCAGCAGGTCACGCATCTGCAAACGGCTCATTGGCTCCTGCATGGTCCTGCCGAGGTTGATCAGGCTGGCGAGGTCTTCATCACCATCCATAGCCGGAATCAGAGAGGCTTCGCCTCCCCGGCCGGATTCTCCTGATTCAAGGAGCTCTTCAAGTGATCGCAGCACGGTCGCTGCCGTCGCTTGATCCAGCACGCCGACCTTGTATAAACAAACGATCCACGCCAGATCCGTCCGGCTGCAGTACACCAGACGGTTGCTGTAGGTTTGCAGGTCTTCCTGGCGCTGCCGGTTGATCGGGCCCTGCTCGGATGAATAAGCAACACCGGCAGCCGCGCGCCAGAGGCCATAGTCATGGGGGTTGGGATACGGGGTCTTGAATTTTCGTAATTGAATCATCCGGGTTCTCCTCCATTATGAAAATGTTAGTTGCATTATATTACTGTTTTTGTCAATTAAAATGGACAATATGCCGATTTCATTGTATAATTATCTCACATGAACACGATAAACTATTACGAACCCGAGATACCGCAGCCATTGACTGCCCCCTGGCTGCAACTGGCATGCAAGGATCGGCTATACTCGCCTCATCTGGTAAGAATCCGCAAGCGGATCTTCTCCATTGAAATGATCCGCTCACTGGACCTCAAACAGCATGCTCATTCTCACAGAATCTACCATCTGATCTTTTACCTGGATGGGAGAAACACAATCCGGATTGAAGGCCAGTGGGTTGAGGTTCGTGCCGGCCAGATGGTTTTGATCAACCCGGATGTTGACCATAATGTTGTACCACAAGAACTGCACAAGTGCAGTTTCCTGACCCTGATGTTCTCCTATCAGAGCGGGGACAGATACCTGTCCCTGCCCTTTGACCAACTGCTGGGCAAACTTCTGGGAACTCAACTCCATCTACCGCTTGTTGTCGAGGACATCAATGGTTCATTTCATTCATTCTTTTCCTGTCTGGAGAACGATGTTCTGCTGAAAAAGGAAAAGGATATGGAACGGATTGGCTTCTGTCTGGCCGGACTATTCAATGCGCTGCACGGAACCTGCCTGCACCGAAGCCAGGCGAGCGCGATTCCGGATGACATGCTTGCGGTTCAGCAGCACCTGCTGGAAAATCTGGACCAGCCGGTTACGATTCACGACCTGACCCGAATATCAAACTTATCCCGCTCCCGTCTGATCGGAAAATTCAAGCAGCACTGCGGAATGAGTCCCATCGACTTTCTGATTCACGAACGCATTGAAAAAGCCAGGATATATCTCCAGCACTCGTCCAAACGCATCAAAGAAATCGCCTGGCTCTGCGGCTTTGAGTCGGAATACTACTTTTGCAAAACCTTCAAGAAACGGGCAGGTCAGACACCAGGTGGGTTCCGTCGAAACAAAATGGGTATCGATGATGTACCATAGAAAACAGTTTATAGTGGTCTGTCCCGTGAGCGGCAACACGGCTCCGCGTGCAAAAGATATTTGATCCGGATCCCAGGCGCCACCAGATATAACGGGAACGCTGCGAAGAGTCCAACTACCTCTTCCTTTCTCAAGAATTTTATGGCGGAAAGACATCAAAAGGATTCAAACGATACGTACTGTGAATCGCAATTACCGACAAAATAAAGCAATAACCGCCATTGACTGGAAATCGGCATGGACTACACTTATAAGGGTTAATCTTTTTACTCAAAACCTTTTTTAAAGGAAATTCCTCATGGCTAAAATCGCAATGATCGGCGCAGGCAGTCTGGTATTCTGCAAAACCCTGATGAATGATTTTCTCTCCACTCCGGCACTGGCTGGTAGTGAATACAGTCTGATGGCGCTCACCCATACCCGCCTGGACAAGATGCATGACTTTGTACAACGCATGATCAAGGACAACGGGATCGATGCCACGGTAACCGCAACCACGGATCGAAAGGAAGCACTCAAGGACGCAGACTATGTTGTAATCATGATCCAGGTCGGCGGTATACAGGCATTTGAACATGATTATAAAATCCCCATGAAATACGGCGTGGACCAGTGCATTGGTGATACTATGGGCCCCGGCGGCATTCTTCGGGCTGCCCGTCATATCCCGGCGCTCATGGAAATTGTGCAAGACATGAAAACCCTCTGCCCGAACGCACTGCTCTTAAATTATGCCAATCCCATGGCTGTCTGCTGCTGGGCCCTGGGCACAGTGAAAGATCTCCGTTTTGTCGGCCTCTGCCACGGAGTCCAGACCACCATGGATTTAATCGCTTCGTATACGGACTGCAAAAAAGAGGAGATTGATTTTGTGGCCGCGGGCATCAACCACATGGCCTGGTTCCTTAAACTGGAAAAGGACGGTCGGGATCTCTACCCCCTGCTCAAAGAGAACGTTGAAAAGCCCGGATACTATGTAAATGAAAAAGTGCGCGGTGAAGTCATGCGCCATTTCGGATATTTCATGACCGAAAGCACGGGACACCTCTCGGAATATCTTGCCTACTTCCGGAAAAACAAAAAGGCCCTGGATCTGTATTGTGACGAACCTGCGTTCGGCGGTGAAACCGGTGCCTATTACAATTACTCGGTCAGCCTGGTGGACAAGTTCTCCAAGATGGACCCGCTGGCCATTGAAACGACCGAATTGCAGCCTCGAAGTGCGGAATATGCGTCGCACATTCTTGAGGCGCATGAAACCGGCAATCCTTTCCGACTAAACGGAAATGTGCGCAATGACGGCTATATCACCAACCTGCCCCAGGGATGCTGCGTGGAAGTGCCCTGCTTTGTAGACCGGCTGGGACTCCATCCCACAGTAGTCGGTGACCTGCCGCCCCAGTGCGCAGCCCTGAACATGACCAATGCAACGGCCCAGGGGCTTGCGGTTCAGGCAGCCCTGGACGGAAATCCGGAGCTGCTCGTTCAGGCTGTGGCCCTGGACCCACTCAGCTCTGCAGTACTTACACTCGTGGAGATCCGGGATATGGTTTCTGAAATGGTTGAGGCGCAAAGAGAATGGCTGCCGCAGTTTAAGGGACGTTCAGTACGGTCCGCTCCTGTAATTAACATTCCGGCAGATGTCAAGCGCAAGGAAGTTCCCCTGGATCCGGCACTGGCCATTGCCAATCGGTTCGGAAAACTGGCTGAAGCATAGGGAGGAAAGAAAAGGGGGGTAAAAATCGTATACCGGCGGATTTGCGGATTGTATACCTACCGCCGGTCCAGCTAAACAGACTCCCAGCCGGGAACCGTCAAGCAGCGTCCCGGCTGTGCAGTCGTTTTATTTACCCATCATGTGCTTGAGGGCTTTCTTTTCCGGGCCGGTAAATACGCGTTCTTCGCGCAGCTGTCTCTTGCGCTTGCCGCTCTTGGAACTCATCAGGTGACTGCGGCCAGACTGATTGCACTTCAGTTTACCATTTGCGGTAACCTTGAATTTCTTGGCAACAGCTTTCTTTGTTTTTATCTTCGGCATTGTGGTTTCTCTCCTGCTTAGTAATTTTTCTGTTATTTCGCAACTTTACCTTTTAAGGTCATCAACAGTCTCTTGCCTTCCATTTTCGGCGGAGCCAGTACGGTAGCCACACTTTCCAGGCGACTGATGACTTTCTTAAAAAGTTCAAACCCAAGTTCCTTGTGCGCAATCTGGCGTCCCTTGTACATTACGCTGAACTGAACCTGCTTGTTATCTTCAATAAAATCAATGGCTTTCTTCAGCTTGATCTGCAGGTCATGGTCTTCGATATTCAACCCCAGTCGAATATGCTTGATGGAAATCAGCTTCTGGTTCTTTTTCGCCTTGCTTTCGCGTTTTTTCTGTTTGTATTTGAATTTGCCGTAATCCATGATTCGGCACACCAACGGGTCCGCCTTGTCGGTAACCTGAACCAGATCAAACCCATTATCGCGTGCAAGCGCCAATGCTTTTTCCAGCGGCATAACACCAAGCTGCTCACCTTCACTGCCAATGAGCCTCACGTCTTTTGCTTTGATATTATGATTAATTCGATGCTTTTCTCTACGTTCCTTTGCTATGCTCACTCACCTCCTATTCGAGTTTTTGTTTTTAAATCCTGCACTGCGTCCTCCAGAGACATGCTGCCGGCATCTCCCTTACCCAACATCCGTATGGAAACGGTCCGATTCTCTTTTTCCCGGTCTCCGGCAATCAGGATAACGGGAATTTTCTGCTGGGATGCTTCACGAATTTTATAGCCAATTTTTTCGTTTCGCGTATCCGATTCAACACGAAATCCCTCCCGACTGAGCAGGTCATAAACTTCACGGACGTAATCGTTCTGGTCTTCAGAAATAGAGGCAACCATCACCTGTACCGGAGCCAGCCATAATGGCAGGTTTCCTCCGTAATGCTCCAGGAGAATACCCAGAAACCGTTCAATAGCTCCAAGAATCGCCCGGTGTACCATGACCGGACGGTGTTCACTGGAATCACTACCAATATAGGTCAAATCAAACCGCTCGGGCATGGAAAAATCCACCTGAACGGTACCCAGCTGCCAGTCCCTGCCCAGACAGTCCCGGACGTCAAACTCAATCTTGGGGCCGTAAAAAGCGCCTTCACCTTCTTTGATTTCACAGGAAAGGCCCAGGGCATCCAGGGAGTTTTTCAGGGCATCGGTTGCTTTATCCCAGAGTTCGTCGCTGCCCATGGCCTTGGCCGGCCGGGTGGCCACGAAAATGGTGTATTCATTGAATCCAAAATCCTTGTAGGTGTCTACTGTGAAATTTACCAACTCCTTGACTTCATCCTCGAGCTGTTCGGGCATGCAGAAGGAATGCGCATCATCCTGGGTAAAGGAGCGTACCCGGAGCAGACCGTGAAGCACACCGGAAAGCTCATGGCGATGGACCAGTCCGAACTCGGCTACACGCAGCGGCAGTTCTCTGTAGGAATGAAGGTCGCTCTTGTACAGCAGCAGGGAACCGGGGCAATTCATGGGTTTGACCGCGTAATTGGCGTCATCAATCTCCGTGAAATACATGTTTTCCTTGAAATTATCCCAGTGTCCGGAACGGTGCCAGAGATCTTCATTCAGGATGATCGGCGTTTTCACCTCTTTATAGTTCTTTTCTTTGAGCCGTTTGCGCATGTACTCGATCAGCAGGTTAAAAAGGGTTACACCTCGGTCGTGCCAGAAGGGAAAGCCCGGTCCTTCTTCGTGAAATGAGAAGAGATCCATGGCCTTGCCGATTTTCCGGTGATCCCGCTGCTTGGCCTGTTCAACCTTTTTCAGGTGTTTCTTTAAATCTTTCCTGGATTCAAAAGCGGTTCCGTATATCCGCTGAAGCATTTTTCGTGTGCTGTCGCCCCGCCAGTACGCACCTGCGGTCCGCAGCAGCGCAAACGCCTTGATCTCTCCCGCGTTCTCTACATGCGGGCCTTTACAGAGATCCAGAAAGTCTCCAGTCCGGTAAAAAGAAACCGTATCCTCTGCCAGATCCTCCAGAAGTTCCACCTTGTAAATTTCTCCGGTTTCTTTCATCTTCTCCATGGCCTCAGCACGCGGCATTTCAATGCGCTCAAAGGATTCCTTGGTTGAGATAATCCGATTCATCTCAGCAGTAATCTTCTTCAGATCCTCGGGAGAGAAGGTTTCTTCTCCGATATCGAAATCGTAGTAGAACCCGTCCTCAATGGAAGGTCCAATCGCCAGTCTCGCATCCGGGTATATCCGTTTGACAGCCGCAGCCATAACGTGCGATGCACTGTGTCGTAAAGTATCTAAGAATTCAGGGTTGCTCATACTGCAGTACCGGCAAGACTTTCTGCGGGAAAGGATATCGGAGGGGTATATAAAAACATAAAACTCATTGGACAAACCAACCATAAATGATTAAAATTAAGGAACGATAATTTTATTGAGATGATACGGGAATGTCAACACTATTTCGGAAAAATTATACCACGGAGCCAGAATATGAATAAACTTAAATCCTTTCTTATAACATCAGTTATCGGCGGTCTGGTTGTGATTCTTCCAGCAACCATTACGTTCATGGTTTTTAAATGGATTTTCTCCTTTATCCTGGACGTCATTAAACCGATCACAGAAATCCTGCAAAAGCATACAGACATGGGAAGTCAATTATCCTCCCTGATCGCCATATCCAGCACTCTGACGATCTGCTTCCTGATCGGCAACGTGGTTCGCACCCGGCTGGGAAAATTTATCTTTGACAGCATTGAAAAGCGCATTCTCGGGTATGCACCGGGGTATTCCCTGATCAAGGAAACCGTGCTTCAATTCATTGGCAAGAAGGAATCTCCTTTTTCGAAAGTGGCACTGGCCAACATCTTTGGAAATGACACCATGGTGACTGCGTTTGTCACGGAAATCCATGACAACGATATGTTTACAGTATTTGTACCTACCGGTCCAAATCCGACATCGGGAAATATCTACCACTTGAAATCAGAATATGTTCATCTGGTTGACGCATCCGTGGAAAACACCATGCGTTCGATTATCAGCTGCGGCGCGGGATCCGGAACCATCCTCCAGGGCCTGTCAGGCAAAAACGTCTGATGTTTCTTGCTGGAAGACTGCGATTTGTTATTGGCTGATCTGCTCTGTCGCTATACACACGGCAGGCTATAGACTATCGACCATCAGCTGCAGTTAACACTCTTGACTATCCCTTGGCTCAAACTGCGAGCAGTGGCGGATCAGACGTTTGACAGCTTTCTGTTTTTCGGAATATCCAACCTTGCTTTTTTCCACTGCCAGACGCATGACTTCAATGGTATTGTCATAGGTCTTTCGTTCGACCGGAAACGGGGTGCCGTCTTTTCCGCCATGCGCGTAACTGAATGTGGCCGGATCCCGAGTACTGGCCGGCTGGCCGTAAATCAGTTCGCTGACCAGAGAAATCGCCCGCAGCGTGGCCGCGCCTACGCCCTTGACCTGCATCAGATCAGAATAGGTCTCGGGGCGGGCGTCTCTGACCGTCTCCATAACCTTGAGATAATAGTTCACATTAATATCCTTTGTTGTAACTCTGTGCCGGGAAGGCAGGTTAAGTTGGGGCAGCTTTTTGAGATCGCGGATCAGGCCGTTGATGTCCTCCCGAACCAGTCCAGCGGCAGTATTGCGGTTGTCGGCGGATTCTTCAGCCACCAGATTCAGCACATATTCATCTGCGGGGCGGGTTCGCTGAATTCCGCTATGCGGTTCATTTACAAAATCCTGCACATTCTCTGACAGCCAGTGATACCGCCGGGCATAGCGATTGTCTGCATTCATGCCCTGCTGAATCACAGACCATGTACCGTCTGTGGTAAAGAGGAAGGTGTGGTGATAGATACTGTAGCCGTCCTGAACACCGGAACTGTCGACCTTGGCACTCATGCGTGAGGCCTGTATCAGCTGCTTGCCGAAGCCGAGGCTGAATCGGTCGGCAGCTGCGTCTATCTCCTGCGGTGTCTTTAATCCGGCCTTGCCCTTGCCGCCGGCGCAGAAGATGCCGGTATCCTTTTCCGTTCCCCTGAGTCCTTCCTTGATCGCTCCGCAGGCAGTGGTGGTTACGCCGCTCGAATGCCAGTCAAAACCCAACACACATCCAAAGGCCTGAAACCAGAAGGGATCGGAGAGTTTGCGAAGCAGCTCTTCACTGCCCATTTCTTCGACAATATACAGACACATATACCGAGCCAGCTTTTTCATTCGCTGAAAGAGCCATGCCGGTGCTTTTCCGCCATGAAGCGGAAGATTCGCAGTTCCGGTACGCATCTATTGTCTCCGAGAATCTTTGCGCTGTCTGTCTTCCGGAAGCGGAGGAAGCGGGGGTTTGGGTTCCGGCTTTCGGTTGGCAGCAAAGGCTTTCTCCGCCCGTGCGATCACTTCCTGAGGAGTGGGGAGAACTTTTTCTTCCAGCGTATAACTGAAATGCCGGATATCTTTTATTTTCTTGGGCACAATCTCAGTAATCAGGTCCAAAGGAATGCGTTCATGAAGCGGAGGAGAGACTTTTTCCGCTATTTTCAGGCGATTGTATCCTTCTTTTTCAAGCTCAATTCGAAAGGTTCCGTAAAAGGTAAAGGGAACCTTTTTCGGTGTCAGACCGCAGTCCACGCCATTGACGGTCAATCGCGCTTTTTGGGGCCGTGAATCAATCACCAGGGCACGCTCTGTACATCCCTGCGTGCAGAGAAACAAAACAGATAAAAGGGTCAATATCCAGCTGTTCATCATGACTGTTTTATACCCTTTCTCATGGGTGATGTCAAGGGTTATCCCTGATTATAAACCAGTAGCACAGCAGGAAGCCTATTTGCCTAATTTATGAATTTCTCTTTGATTTTCTCAACATTTTCCATACACTTTAACTATATACCGTAGAATCACAACCATGTTCATTTCTTATCAGGAGTCTCGCATGTTCTTATTTCAAAGGCATCCTACAGCCACCGCCTCTATACTCATTGCATTATTCACCTGCATTCATGTTATGGCCAACGAACCGCCTGAAGTCACACAAGCCAAAAAAAAAGAATGGAAACCGATCTCCCTGGCTGCCTTTTCCGACAGCATCAGCCATGCGGTCATGGGCTATGAAGGAAACAAAGCCCCGTATCCGCAGTATACTGAGAAGCAGATCATCCATATTGCAGAGAATATCCTTGCCTGGCAGAATGCCGACGGCGGATGGCCCAAAAACAAGGACTGGACCCAGGCAATGTCAGCCAAAAAACTCGATTCTCTCCGAAAGAAACGCAGCAAGGGCCGCAGTTCCCTGGACAACAGAAACACCTGGCCTCATATTGAGTACCTGGCCCTTGTCCACCAGCAGGCCGGACTTAAACGATACGCAGAATCTGCGATCAAGGCAATCCGGTTTATCCTTAAGAAACAGTATAAGAACGGCGGCTGGCGGGGAGCAGACGTTGACGCCATCACGTTTAGCGATAACGTAATGATCGGCGTACTGAGAATACTCCATGCCATTCGTACGGACAGGAAACGCTTCTCATTTGTTCCGGAAAAACTCCTCAAGCAGGTTGAAAAGGCATACAGTGCCGGCATGGAATGTCTGTTCAAATGTCAGATCCGGGTAAACGGACGCCTGACCGCCTGGTGTCAGCAGCACGACCATAAAACATTCAAACCTGTCAAGGCACGGTCCTTTGAGCCGGCCTCCATTGTTACTGCGGAAAGCGTACACATTGTCCGTTTTCTCATGTCTCTTGAGAACCCTTCGCCAAGAGTCCGAGAGGCAATCCATTCGGCCGTAGCCTGGCTGGACAAAGCAAAGATTCAGGGAATCCGCATCAAAAAGATAAAAGCCAAACCCGTAAAATTTTCGCAGCACTGGTGTGACTTTGACACGGTCGAAGTCAAAGATCCGGATGCCCCCCCGATTTGGGCCCGGTTCTATGATCTGAAAAAAGGAAAACCCATCTTCGCAAATCGAAACGGCAGGACTACACGCAACTATATGGATGTTACGCGCGAGCGCAGAACCGGGTACAGCTGGTACGGGTACTACCCCGCAAAACTGCTCAAGGAAGAATACCCGGCCTGGCTGAAGAAATTCGGCGAAAAATCACAGATTTGACTGAAGAAAAGAGTCAAAAGATGACAGGTCATGGACGTTTGATCTCCCTTGTTATCCGGATTATTTCTGGAGAAAAATATCAGAAGTCTTCGCTGAAAGAATGGGCTGCATTCTGCCTTTCCGGCCCCTGTCTTGGCGGGTATCTCTATCTTTACAATTTATCCTGGCCGATGAGTCAAACCTTTTCAGGCGTTCAATTATGGCTCTGGTTCATGGCCGGAGCATTATTGTTCATTCTTTCACTGATACCAATGTTACTTCTCGCCCTCCGTCTTCCACCGGCAGTTTCGATTATCATCGGAATCATTGGATGGATGTTCACCTTTTATTTATGTATCTTTGTGATATCAAAACAGTAGCCGTCACGGCTTCGTTTCAAATTCCGGCAGGATAACGTCAAAAGCTTCTGCGGGTTTCAGCCAGGTAATAGGGAACTTCCGAAACCAGGTCATCTGGTGGCGTGCGAGCCGGTGCGTGGCGATTTTGATTTTATCAATCATATCCGTGTGTGACAGACTCCCCTGAATGTATTCCAGCACCTGTCTGTATCCGGCGGCTTTGGATGACTGCGGACCGAATCCGCCGTGTTCGGACTGAATCCGTCGGGTTTCTTCCACGAGTCCATCTGCGATCATCTGATCCACACGGATGTCAATTCGTTTGTGAAGTTCCGTGCGGTCATGAACAAGTCCGAATAGTTTTGCAGGCCGGTTCATTTCTTCGGCTTTGAAGTGGCTCTGAAAACTGGAAATCGGCTTTCCAGTGATCTCGAAAACCTCCAGTGCTCTGACAATCCGTTTATTGTCATTGGGGTGAATCCGCTCCCCTGCCTGAGGATCTATGCTGCAGAGCTCCTGGTGGAGCGTTGCTCCGCCTTCCTGCTCCAGACGGTCCTGCAGTTTCCGCCGTACCGTTTCGTCTGCACCCGGCCCGTCAAACATTCCCCACAGCCGGCATTTGACATACAAGGCAGTTCCTCCCTCAAAAATAGGAATTACGGTACGGGAACGGATCTCACCTTCAACACCCTGCACCTGACTCAAGTAGGTTTTTACATCATAGTGTTCTGATGGATCTGCTATATCCAGCATGTGGTAAGTAACTTCACCTTTTTCTTCAGTCGATGGCTTGGCAGTGCCGATGTCCATGTAGCGGAAAACTTTCATGGAGTCCACGGATATAATTTCAGCACCCACTTCAAGTGCCAGCCTGTGCGCCAGACTGGACTTGCCGGATGCGGTCGGAGAAAGGATGTACACGAAATTCATACGCTGCTATTTTGGAACCATGGCTGTGCGGAGCATCTCCGCATTAAATCCCTCCGGAACCTGTCCGTCTTTTGCGTACAGATACACAACCGCCTGAAATATAGCCTGCAGCGCGGACTGAACCAGTGCGAGAACAATCAGGTAAACAACCGCCAGCCCAATGAACAGATACGTAAGGCTTGATGCAAATGCCAAAAATATCAGCAGGAACGCAGGGATGCTCAATATAAAGAAAAGAAAGCTGAAACTGAATCCACTGATCAGCTGCTCTCCCCAGGTCTTGCGAAGCAGCTGGGTCGATTCCTTGAGCGCACCAAAGGGACCTTTCTGCTCAACAACAAGTACCGGAACAACCAGAAAAGAAACCACAGTCCAGGCCATTCCCAGCAGGCCTGAAACAATCTGTCCGACTTTCTCGGAACGGTCTTCGATGATCTTGAGAATAAGCCCCACGGTTGCGGATACCAGAGCCCATCCCGCAATAAGATGAATCCGTGAGAACGCGGCCTGAAACCCGTCAGACAAGGTGGGATCTCCACCCTGCATGCGCTTGACCGCGCAGGCAATGATCGCAGTATTAAAGAACACAATGACAAAATAATTGCAAAAGTAAAAGAGAAAGAGAACGCCGTAATAAACCACCTGATCCATGGCCGGTGCGTTCTCTCCAGGCGGCTGCCAGCTCTCGGATGAAATAATCGGAATGGCAAAGGATGCCAGAACCAGCAGGCAGCAGATACCGGAAATCAGCGGATAGATCAGCATTTCTTTATCTTTTTTCAGGATATCCCATGAAACACCCATTAATGCCCATGTATTGGACAGTTTGTCAAATATACCCATTCCCGCATCTCCTTGAATAAATTAGGATCCTGCATCACAGCACTATTCTGTGTTTACTATACTCTGTTTTTCAGAAATTTCAAGGTGATTAACACGACAATTAAAGATTCTCATTATCCTGTCGGACCTGACGAAGCAATTCGAAATTACTGATTCGGATCTCCGGGATATTCTGGCGGCTCATAATCATATGCCCTGTACTTGAAAGAATGGACAGCAGCAAATGACTGCCGCGCAAGTTCAGGTCTTCCACGCCCACTTCCAGCAGACGCTGACGAACATCTTCCATCAGGATCATATACATCTCTTCGGATATCCGATTCTCTCTAAACGCGCGAAGCGCGCTGATCCCCTGGTAATAATTGGCGTCTTCATCCGCCAGTTTCTCGTCCGGTCCGTTCCAGTATCCCCAGATCAGCACATAGTCTTTGTCATCCCGCAACACAGGAAGACCTTCGGGAGTCAGGTATTGCTGATGGCTCTCATACCGGCTGGGATCCGCCAGGTCTTTGTAAATGAATGTTTTGCTTCCGCTCATATACACAGCGCGGGGATAGATGGCGGGGATACCCCGAAGGGCCAATGTAACTGCCAGGGAAACTTCCTCAAACGGGCTGTTGTACCCGAATTCGATAATCCGCTTTTCATCCCGCTTGAACGGGTCCATATCCGGAAGAATCCCCACATTGGAAATCTTCCATACCAGATTGATGTTGTCCTTGGTCAGCGTGTGATACACTTCGCTGTGTCCGGAAAGACGGGTACGCGGGGTATTTTCCCATCGCTCAGGCAGAAAGTAATCAAACAGTTTCGGATCCTTTCCCACCACCCATAGATACCCGCCCGTACTCTCGGCCCGCCCGCAGATATAGTCCACCCCCATAAGATTGACATGATGTAGATTCCGGTTCAGTTTGCCCGGCACGCTGACGGAAAATCGATCCCGTTGTCTGCGCAAATATTCTTTCCGGCTGACGTCCTTGACGATTCGCTCATAATCCGGGGTTCGGGCCAGCAGTTCAAAATCCACCAGCCCGTAGAGAATATCGCCGTTTCGGTCTTTTAGCAATCCGCCGGAACGAACCGGTCGAGTAATAATATGGTGCGGTTTTCGGTCCCGGACAACAAAGCCGTTACGAACCAGTTTTTTCTCAGAATCCAGGGTCAGTCTGCGCATCATTTCATCGTCCATAAGTCCCTGCTCACAGGCCTCAATCGCGTCTACCCCTTTGAGCCATTCGTAAATCACAGCATAGGTCCGATGCATGTCCAGGGTAATATCTCTGTGCTTTTCAATCAGCCGGTGCATGGCATTCTGATTCCTGCCGGTTCTGGACGATTCAATTTTATCTGCGGGTGTGTATATGGCCAATGGTTTATGTGTGAACAACCGGGTACCTGAATCATGCAGCGCATTTCGCAACTCCATGACCAGTGAAAACTCCTCAAAGGGACTGTTAAAATTTGCCTCTGCCATGGAACTGTCGTCTTCCAGCCCAAAAACTTCCTGCCCCATTCGATTCCACTTCAGAACAATTTCCTTGCTGCGTCTATTCACCGGTCGGGTCAGAACGTTATAAATCGTACTGCTTCCCGACAGCGGCCGGGAGTTATTCTGAAACCACTCTTTATCCAGCCAGTAGTTCTGAGGCAGAAGGTATTCGATAAAGGGAATCCCGAAATCAGTCACATAGAGATCCCCGTCTTTGTCCAGATGGATGTGGGTATAGTTGACGCCGAAGACTTTCTGTCGAACGGCTTTTTTGTGCAAGGCGTTTGTGTTCACGTTCAAAAAAAGGGAACGTCTATTTTCCTTTGCGGAAAAATAGACGCTCCCTGATAAAATAAGGATTTAATTACTTCTTGAAGGAAACCATAGCGGCTTCGTCCCTTTTCCAGTCTACGGTAAAGGACTTTCCACTGCCCAGATCTTTGCCGCTAATTTCGTCTTTCACGTTTTTTTTCTCTGCGTCAAACGTAATCGTCAGCTTGACCGTGTCCTTGGAAATCCCCTCGGTCTTGGTTTCGCCGTGGACGCTGGCGAACTTGAGTGGATTTTTGACCACGCAGACAACTACACGCCCGTCCTTTTCCCAGTACACGGCTTCGGCAATATCCGGATTCTTGCCGTCCTGAGCAAGAGATAGCCAGGATTTCACACCGGCCCGCGTAAGCAGGTCGGTAACCGGCTTGATATATGCAGCACAGGCGGAACAGTTTTTCTGGCGAATCACGCAATATTCCGTCACCGCTGTATTCATGTGTACCGCCGTACCTTTTCCTGTCTTTTTCTCCTGGAAACAGGGCATATCCAGCTGAGCCTTGACCAGCCCCTTTTCTCGTTTGTACTGACCGGCAACCTTTTCCACACCTTGGATGAAATTCAGTTTCCAGTATTTATCCTGGTCAAATTCCACAAAGGTCTTGGGCGTAAACAGCGTAGATTCCTTGGCCACAGGACGATTCTTGATTCCGAACAGATCGTCCAAAATCCCCTTGCCGCCAGGATAGGCTTTGCCGTGCTGATCAAAAAGGCCGGTAAGGTGATCCGCGATCACGTGTCCTCCGGCTTCGACATATGTGCGGATGGCATCTGCTTCCTCTTTGGAAAGCGCAAGAACACGAGGAAGAATCAGCACCTTGTATTCCGCCGGATCAATGCCCTTCTCAATCACGTCTGCATAGGAAATCCAGTTATACTGAATCCTGGAGTCTTCCAGAAGTTTATTCCAGGACCAGGTCGCGGCAATGGTAGATGCCAGGTTGTTGTTCAGACTGCTGGAACGGTTGAGCCACGTTCCGCCGTGACAGGACGTATCCATGAAATAGGAAACCTGGACCGAAGGATGGGAGTAATACAGGGCTACGCCGTCGTGTTTCCATTTACCGCCCACAATGGCCCTGGAATGCTTGTCCAGTTTCTGGATGGACGGCCCAAGCGCCATGACGTCTTTTTCCGTCAGGTTATTGCCGAACCATCTCTCCGCCCAGGCAATCACGCCCCGGTCACCGTGAACCATGTAGTACCAGCTGAACCAAACGCCTTCTTTCTTGGCTGGGTGACCAAAACCGGTCTTGACTGTGGGAATCATGTTGTCCGGGTTCATGGAGCGCATAATCTCCATGTTGCCACCAATGTCATAGGCCTCCAGATACTGTACTTTGCGAGCGATCTTGGCGTAATCAAAGCCTCCATAGGGTGCCGGTGCCTGGCCGCCCACATATCCGCAGGGAGTTGCCGGATCAATTGAATTGGAGAGGTCTACCAGATCACCGACGACATTCAGAAACTGGGAATCCATGTAGGAGAGCCGATCACACCAGGGCGAGAGATTCCATTTATCCAGGGGTTTCTTCCAGTAGTGTTTCAGATCATTGATATTGGCCATGCGCTTGACGTAATCTTTCGAAGGATTTTCTCCGTCTTTCCATGTGCCCCAGGCAATCAGCTTGTGGTTGCCCCACTGCTCCTTAAGGGCCTTTTCATTCTTGTAGCGTTCCTTGAGCCAGCGGGCGTAGTCTTTTCTGGATGACGGACTGTTGTCCCAAAGCGCGGGAGAGGTAAAACTGGTCCAGGAAATTTCATCGTCCAGGGCGTATGCCACACGGGTTTTGTATTTTTTTGCCCGTGCCACCCGGTTTTTTACGTTATTTCGCATCCGGCTCTGGACTTCTCCGCTCAGCATGGGGCGGGGACGGTTCAGTTCTTTCCGCTTGCCCTTGCCCTTGTTTCTTCCATGCAGATACAGATCTCCCTTGCCCGCGGTATGGTCCATGTACCATAGCATGTTCAGTTTTTCATGAATATCCGCACCGCCCGGCCCGTGATCGCAGAAGGCGCCGTTGTGACCGGCCTCCTTCATTTTCTTGGCCAGTTCAAAGGTATATTCTTTTCCCCAGCGAAATCGCCAGGGCATAAGAATCCAGTGATCCCAGCGGCCGGAGAGCAACAGCTCCCTGGACTGATTCACCCGTTTAAAATCTTTGGACTGGGTTACATATTCTTTGTAATTTTCCTGCGCCGATACAGCTGCGGCCACCAGGCAGATAACAGCAAGCCCCATAAACAATCGAACAGCCTTCATAACACATTCTCCTTGGTTTGTGGAAGGAACGTTTCAAACTTCATCCAATGCTTTTTAGAACTGAAAACTCACCTCCTTTGATTGCGATTCGGTTGGAATGAATGTAAACAACATGTTAAAACGATATATACTGCCGTATGCCGGCCAATGTCCTACCATTTCCTGTTTCTGCACCTGCTTACTTCATATTATTGCTCTTGTGCACAAAAATGCAACAGCAAATATCACTTTTTCCGCTGTCTCAGTCCGTATGGATCGCGAGACCGGCCGCGTTCGGTTGTGCTGAATGAAAGACAATGTCTTCTTGATCAAAACCATATTCTCTCATGCATTCTACTCAAGATTCCTGAAATTCTCAGCAATCGAATGCAGGGCAATGGGCAGACCATACCCGGAGTACGTACGCCCCTGCCAGGTTGTCTTGAAGATCGGATAGGTTGGCAGAAAATCCGGCCCGTGTTCGGCTTCAATCCGGTCTGCCAGAGAATCCATGGCTGAGCAGGCCTCCTCCCGGGCCTCTTTCTGCTCGGGATCACCGGTCTTAAGGAAACGGGAAGCTGCATGGACTGCAACCGCTGTCGTGCGGACTGCTTCGATCAGGGGCAGCACGTCACTGAAACAGGCTTTCAGATACGTATAGTCCTCAGAGCTCAAATGAGCGCGTGCGCTCTCAATCAATTCAATGGCTTCCCGGGCAGCGGCTTCGCCTTCTGTACTGCTGGTCAGAAAATCATCCAGAGTAATGCCTCTGGCCTGTACCTGCCAGGCCCGTATGTCACAACCTCTGAGGTCGTCAAAGTCACTGTCAACCAGCAGCTCTCCAGGCTTCTCAAAGAGCTCCCATGCCCAATTAGCGCCCGGCCGCCAGATATGGTCTTTGAGTCCGTTGTGGTTGATTAATGCCATACTGCCTGCGCTGAGTCCTCTGGTTATAATGGTACCGCTCTTTTGCAGGGCCGCAGCAACCGGTCCTGCAGCCTTGACACCAAAACGCCTTGTGCACCAGTTCAGCCACAGCTCGTCAAGCGGTCTGGATGGCTCCCACCACGTCTCGCTGACCCCAAGGACATGGATGGCATTGATATCCAGCAGCGTGCCCAGCGGTGTGGTGCTCTGTTCGTTCAGCCGCACAAACGCCACCTCCATCCCCAGATCCAGCGCAGTACGGGCGGCGTTGATATGCGGTTCGGGATAAGCCGTCGGCAGGGATCCGCCGCCGTAGTATTCGCCGTCTGTGGTATTAATGGCCAGGCCGAATCGCCCTTTGGCCTGGGCCTGGATCAAGTCCGGCGGAACATGCCCCATTACCGGGCAGTGCGGCCAGCATTCATTTTCATGGGCCTGGTCCTCGATAACCATCACCTCCGGGTACTCGAGCAGGATCTCGCGCATCAGGCGCAGCTGCCGGGGCGACACTCCGCTGACATGCGTCCAGAAGAAAAGATCTCTACCGGCGTCACGGCAGGCAGCAGTCATTCCGTCCAGATACGCCCGGAACACCCGCTCTGCTGCAGCGTTATCCCTGGATGGAAAGATAGCAGCAGCATGCCCCCAGAACCATTCACATTCAATTGCGTGAAACATCAGGCTGTCAACCTGGGGGAGATGCTCAAAAAGTGCCGCTGCCAGAGCCCGACTGCTTTGAACAATCTCTTTCTCAAAATCCGGCAGGCTGCACTGACCGTTATAATATTCATTCACTTGCTGCAGAGAATACTGCGGCGGAATAAAGGCCTGATGAAAGAGACAGATATCCAGGCCGTAACTTTTGATCCGATCAAAGAGCGAAAGATAAGGGCGCAGCCGGTACCGGTTGACCGTGACCCCGTCCGCTGTCAGACTGAGCGGTATGTTCTGGCGGCCTGCAGAGGTGCCTTCGACTTCATTGCACAGCAGGATCATTCCGTTAAAGCCCATTTCCGGAAGCTCCTGCAGATCATGTTCAAAGAGATCGGGACGATGAACATCATACCAGCAGTTGCCTGCAGCCACCCAGGCATACCGTTTTTCTAAAAGAGGGGTGCGCCGCACTGCCCAGTCCGCAGGATCCTTTGCCTGCTCCAGACAGGCCGCGATGTGGTACAGGGCATACAAACGGCCGCATTCGCCGACAGAAGATATGGTTACCAGGCAGGCCGGATCGCCGCAAGAAACCGCCACTTCCCAGCTCTCTTCTGCCTGCCGGCCGGCAGAGTCCTTACCGGTCTGCCGGAGCGGATCAATCAGCACAACCCAGTCATAATCTGAAAAGAGCAGATCTGCAGGCAGCCGGTTGTGCAGCATATCCACCGGATCCGGACAGCGTTTTCGGATACGGTCCAGGCCCCTGCGAAGAATTGGTGAAAGCGGCACATTGATAAGAACCGCTCCTCCTGTTTTATGTGTTTCAGACATATTTATCCTCCATATGGTTCACTATTCATTATATCCTGTCTTACCTCCTGTCAAATCCTGTGCAAAAAAACTTTCGATTGAATGTGTCTGCACGTTCCGGTATAATTCCATTTCTAATCTCTCCTATTACTTCTTGATAAAAAAGGGCTTTACTGTGATTTCCAGAATAACCGCTCTTCTTTTTTTCATGCTCACAATTCTCTGCGCAAATGACGTATCAGCGAACCGCAAGGCTGAACTGAAGGCGATCAACGGAGTACTCAGACTGTTTATTGACGGAAAGCCCAGGGCGCCTCTGATTTTTTTTACGGTTACCCCTTTGAACGTGCAGGTTGTCATGTCTGGACAACAGGCAGGGATGTGGTTCTCTCTGACGGCAGACTGCTTATGGTTCACGCAGCAAAGGATGGAACAATCACTGTCAACCTTCCGGAGAACATGACAGCAACAGCGCTTGACTCGTCGATCAAGGTAAAAGCCGACATATCAAAGATTCAATATAACTGCCGAAAAGGAACAACCGCATTGTTTACGCTCTGCCCTTCTTCCAGCCTGTCAAAAAAGTCTTTTCGCAGTTCAATAAAAAATAAAGAATTAGACAGGATTTACAGGATCAACAAGATAAACAGAATAAAAGCAAAAGAGATTCTTTGCCTCGTACTCCTGCTTTTCTATTGCG
>CAZGEP010000047.1:0-29021 GCA_964524955.1 uncultured Planctomycetota bacterium
GGGTTTGATTTCCAGCCCTGCACAGACCGGGATCCGGCATACGACCCGGTTCAAGCGGTTCAGCTGCTGGAAGCCGCCGGACTCTTGCTCAAACCTGGTCAGCGTTTTCGTACGTTTCAGGGGGAAGCTGTTCAGCTTGATCTCTGTACCTTTTTCACCTCAATAAACGCACTTAAATGTCTGCGGATTGTACGGGAGCAGCTTGCAGCAGTGGGTATTCGTACTCGGATTGTCTGCCCGCCATTTGAGCGTGCGCCGGATATCTGTGAGTTCATGCCATTTCCCTTTTTTGAAAAGCTGGAAAGAATACACACACTTATAAATTCATCTAAAGGCCTAATACATCCAAAATTCCTGCTGGTTCCAGAAGCTGTTTCCATTATGCTGCGCAAATACATTAACGGCAGACAACCGCTGCATCCGGAGCATTTTTGTCAAATTTTTGAAGAACAGCATATTATGATTCCATTATACACTCCATTTTTATACTGCGCGTTCAATTCCTCTTTATCCAATATTAAAAAAGTGCTTAACTTCCGGCTTAACCTCTACCGGCTCAAGGATGTCTCCCTGCAAAACGCTCCCTGAACTGGACCAGTATTCTCTTTCAGCTTAGAGCCGCAAGTGCCTCTTTACCTGAAATTGGCACAATCCTTGCATATAAATTTGGCAAGTTCTGAAGACCATGGTCACGAACAACACTTGTATCATTACTTTATTCTTGGGAGGATGTGTGTTATGAAGATCAGAATCCGCAAAAAAGGCGCAAAAACAGCATGGATGACCAAACGGGCAATGTGCTGCATGATGACAGGATCATACGGCCCCTGGTATGGAAGCCCGGATAAGAATTAGGTCCCAAACAGCAAGCTTTCCCCCGGCAAAGCAGAGATTCAGCCAATGTCTGACCACAGGTCCATTTTCTTTGCTTTGCCTTCTTTTTTTCTTTTCTTACCTTCTCAGGGGGGTGTAAATGAAACTGTCCAGGTACATTCACACGTTCCGCAGTAACGGAAATATCGTACTCTTTCAGACCCGTACCCTTGCCGTGGCTGAAGTGGACGACCAGACACTCTCAACGCTCAGGAAACTTCCGGATCCCAGACTCCAGGATGAATTCTCCGAAGAACTGAACGAACTCGCCCGGCAGGGATTTGTGCTTAAAAAGGATGTAGATGAAACCCGGCTGCTCACAGACTGGTTTAACGGCATTAACACGCAGGCACCTCAATATACGGCCATGGTGCTGAGCACCTATGGCTGCAACCTGAGCTGCCGCTACTGCATTGAAGACGGGAATGTTCCTGCCCCTGTATCCATGGACCATGAGACCGCAGACCTTACCGTGGACTGGATCTCCGAACGGGGCCAGGATCTCAGGAGGGACCGGCTTCATGTGGTCTTTTACGGTGGGGAACCCATGCTCAATCCAGAGCCGCTTGAGTATATAGCAAGCGAACTCTCGAAACGCTGCCGGTTTTTCGGCATTGAGTTCAGTTTTACTATTGTTACCAATGGAACCCTTCTTGATCCGGAGCGGATTGAAGGGCTCTTTCCCTATGGCCTGCGCGGCATCAAGACCACGATCGATGGCCCGCCCGAGATCCACAACCGCAATCGTCCCTTTTCAAACGGTAAACCGAGTTTTGACCGAATTATCGAAAACCTTAAGGTCGTGGCCGGAATGACGCACATCCGCATTAACACGGTTATCACGGACGGAAATATCCAGCCCGCGCTTGCTGTGCCCGATATCCTGGATGAGCACGGACTGCTTGATGCCATCTATGATTTTGAGATTGGTTCCGCGACCCCGCGTCTGGAAGGCGGAAAGAACACAGGCAAACCCTCGGGCTGCCGGCTTGAGTCCTTTATCAACAACCAGGAGCAGATTCTGGCCGTAAACCGGGAATTCAGGTCCCGCGGTCTGCGGGTTGCGCCCCTGATCGGAATTGAAGCCTGCGCCATGGTTCACGTGGATACCATGTCCATTATCGATCCGCTGGGCGATATCTACCAGTGCCCGGCCTTTCTCGGGCAGATAGCGTTCCGCAAAGGAAACATCCGCAATCCTGAATCCCTGCGGCTCCGATCAGACATCCGGATGCCGCCTGAAGAGTGCTACCAATGTAAGTTCGCCCCCATGTGCGGCGGGGGATGCCGGTTCGCGGCATACCTGGATTCCGGAGACCTCCACGCGCCGCACTGTAACCGGGAGCTCTTTGAGCACCACCTGGGTGAAATGGTCAAGACAGATTTTCTTTAACATTCTCTGCAGAAATTCATACAACCTCAAGGAACAGGCATATGAAAGATACCGTCCTGATTATTGATGACGACAAGGCATTATGCGAATCGCTGACACTGCTGCTGGAAGACGAGGGTGTCCAGTGCAACACCATCGGCGGGGGCAAGGACGCACTCATGGTCGTAACCCCCGAGGTTCACAAGACCATAATCCTTGACCTGATCATGCCCGACATGTACGGGCTGGATGTGTGCCGGGAACTTCAGAAGGATGAGAAGCGTCGCGCCATCCCGGTTCTGGTTCTTACTTCAGACACAGACCGAAACACCTTGCTTGAGGCACTGGATGCCGGGGCCAGTGACTTTCTGACCAAACCCTTTGATAACGAAGAACTGATCGCGCGCGTAAAATCCATGCTCCGTATCCGGCACTACTACGAAACCATACAGCGTCGTTTGGAAGAGGAAAAAGAAACCCTGACCCATATGATTGTGCATGAAATCAACAATGCCAATACCGCGATCAGCGGTTCCGCACAATATCTCTACCTGGGCAGGGATTCAATGGATAAAAAAACCGTTGACAATCTCACGCGAATTATCAATGCCTCGCAGAACATTACCTGCTCCACGGAAAATATCCTTCAGATCTATGAAATGGAATCTGCTCAGCTTACGGTACGTCCTAAAGAATGCAGCCTGTCCGAACTCGTATCCGAGACCGTCTCCGGCCAGATTCCGTTTGCGGACAGCAGACAGGTTCAGATTCGAACTGAGCTGCCGGACACGACCCTTACAACCGATACATACCTGCTCGGCCGGATCCTGTCCAACATCATTCACAACGCAATCAAACACTCACCGCCAGAGGAATGCATTCACGTGACCGCGCACACGGATTCGGAAACCTGCCGCATTCATATCCGGGACAGCGGCCCGGGCCTGGCCCCGGATCAGATCGAAAAAATATTCACCAAGTTCTACCGCACAGAAAACAATGTCAAAAAAGGTATGGGCCTGGGACTGGCCTACTGTCGCATGGCTGCCCGGGAGCTTGGCGGAACCATCACGGTCCGCAGTGAGGGAAAGGGAAGCGAATTCACGGTCTGCCTGCCGCTTCAGATTGTGGAAAAAGAAAATCAACCCTCCCCGGACTTGAATGCGGTTGACGAAAATACGATGCTGGGGTGGTTTGACTGCAGTCGAAGGTCTAACTGCAGTCAATAGTCGATGGTCTTAAGTCGATAGCTGACTGCGAAAGAACTGGAAGCAGCGATCAGCAAGAGCATCCGCTTGATCCGCCTCAGGTGGAATGGACAGGTAAAAAACAACTGCTTAAAAATTGTGAACCACAGAGATCACAAAGGACACAGAGAACTGATTTTTACAATTAACAGATAACAGCTCTTTTGACAGGATGAACAGGATTGACAGGATAAAAGACAACTGCAAAAACAACCATTCATTATCCGGGTTTTCCGGTCAATTCAGAGTGAATAACCGCGATCAATGGCAGCGGTGCCAGGCACCGCAGGTAAAAGTAGAGAGTAGAGCATGGAATTGTTTGTTTTAAAAGCAAGCTTTTTCTTGCCGTAAAAGAAAAAACAAATACAATTAAAATAAAATATAACAGTAAGGTAGGACGCTATTTGTCCTACCCGTCATGATACAATAAACGTATTTGGACTTTTGTTTTGCGGGAAAATTTTATTAAGGACCTGCTTATGCCTTTGTTCAGGAAAAATGGAAGGAATTCAGAACGAACGATTCCGCAAATCCCTTTTTTGCAATGTTATGCCAAGACTCGTGAGGGCGGCTCACCGGGTATTTCTGTTATTGAGCATTCGGTTCGGGTGGCGGAAACAGCAAAAGCGCTTCTTGGTGTGCTGCCGGAAGCGATTCGTGATGTGTTTCCCGAAGATGTGATAGCCATGGCAGCCCTGCATGATATCGGAAAGATCAGCCCGGGTTTTCAGTTGAAATATTTTTCTGATGCAATTCGTGAATTGTATCCCGAGTATTCAGATATAGTTTCAAGTGGATTTTGCAGTAATCATACAGAAATCGGTTCAGGTGCGATAAATCATTGGACCGGAGAAGTACTTGAGTCTGCACCTGCTGCGGAGATCGCAGCTTCACACCATGGCGGGAAACAGGGCAAGACAATTTTAACCGATACAGGAAGTGAGTATGGCGGTCCATCGTGGTCTTGTGAACGAAAAAAGGCAATTCATCACCTGACAGAAAAGTACGGAATGCCGGTAAATAATTCGTATAACACATCGATTCTGGCTGCCATGGCCGGGTTGGTTTCTGTTGCTGACTGGATCGGTTCGGATGATGAATTGTTTCACAATCAAGATGACGAAGGTGGGTCAGCAGAAAAAGCAGTTGAAAAGTGCGGTTGGTTTTACCCGGAGTTTTATCAAAAATTTTCATTCAAAGATATTTTCGGCTTTGGTCCATATCCACTGCAAAGCGCGCTTGCGGATATGGCTGATCAACCCGGTCTGTACGTGGTGGAAGCCCCGATGGGCATGGGAAAAACAGAAGCCGCTCTGTATGCTGCTTATCGTCTTCTGGCCGCGGGCAAGGCATCCGGAATTTATTTTGCCTTGCCTACACGCCTGACCAGTGACAGAATACATGAACGCATGGAGTCTTTTCTGAAATGCATCAGCAAGACCCATCCGGATGCCATCCTTGCCCATGGAAATGCCTGGCTGAAGGCGTTTATGTCCGGAAAGACATCAAACTCAGAAGAAGGCAGAGAGGACAATTCCGTCTGGTTTCATTCCCGGAAGCGTTCCCTGCTCTATCCGTTTGCTGCCGGAACCGTGGATCAGGCGCTGATGAGTGTTCTGCGGGTAAGGCATTCGTTTATGCGTACATTCGGTCTGGCTGGAAAAGTTGTGATTCTGGACGAAGTCCATTCCTATGATTTGTATACCGGAACATTGATCAATACGCTGATCCGTCAATTAATGGATCTGAATTGTACGGTCATAATACTGTCTGCAACGTTGACTGCGGAACGAAGAGATAAACTCATGGAATCGTACCCGAATAAAATGAACCGGAAAGGGAAATCTGAAAACAATTCGTATCCATTGATTACTGAATGTTCTTCAGATAAAATACGTTCAGTGGGACAGCCAGGACCACCTGAAAAGCAGGTAGCGGTCTCACTTAAACCATTTACCGAGTCTGAAATAGCTGAGAGCGCTGTTGAACATGCACAACGAGGTGAGTGTGTTCTCTGTATTGCCAATACAGTGGCAACAGCACAGGTATGGTTCAATCAGATCAAAAGTTGCATGGTTCAGGAAGCCTTTCCGGTGGGGCTTCTTCACTCCAAGTTTCCGGGGTGGCGCAGAGAAGAACTCGAAAAAAATTGGATGGACAAGCTGGGAAAGAACGGTAATCGTCCTCAAGGATGTATACTGGTGGCCACGCAGGTCGTGGAACAGAGCGTGGACATTGATGCGGATTTTATGGTCACGGAACTGGCCCCGACCGATATGCTCTTGCAGCGCATGGGACGGTTGTGGCGGCATGACCGGATCCGAGATTGCAAGACGGCCGAAGTGTGTATTGTTGCCAACGATCTCACAGCCGCGGATTCAAAAGAGAGCCTGATTGAACGGATCGGTAAATCAAATGCCCGCGTATACGCGCCCTATATCTTGTGGCGCTCCTGGAAGGTATGGAAAGAAAGAAATCACATTGCGCTTCCGCGGGATATGCGTGATCTTCTGGAACATACATACACAGAACTTGAAGACGAACCGGATTTTATTCTGGAACTCAAGCAAACTCTTAAGGAAAGAAGTAAAAAGCTGGAACAATACGCAATCAGCGTTTCGTCAAACGGTGCACTTCCAGTGCTGAAAGATGATGAAAACATGGTGACACGCTACAGTGACTATCCGATGATGGATTGTGTTCTGGCTAAGAATGTTGATGTGCGCGGAAGAATGGCGGAACTGGACCTCTCAGACAACAGGAAGCTCAAAATAAATTCCGATGACAGGAACTGTTACAATGCCGTTCACCTGCACCGGAATCTTATTTCGATTCCGTGCTTCAGAATTCCCCAATTTGAAATGCCTGGCTGTCTGCGTAAATATTTTTACGATAAAACTCCGGTACTGGTTATTTGCGAAGACGGCGAATTGTTGCTTGACAATACCCCCATCGGATTCAGGTATGACGACAATCGCGGCTTGTGTCGGAACAGAGAAACCGCAGTAAATCAACGAAAACTGTCGACCGATGAAGAAGACGACAGTTTTCCATACAGTGATTTTGACGAAAATAAAGGATTTGACTGGTAGGAGGCCAATATGATGAATCTTGTAGAAAATCCGTGGATTCCCGTTCAGTACCGGGATAAAAAAACAACAGAAAAAGCAAGCCTGAAAGAGGTCTTTGATAAAGGCGATCAGATCGCAGACCTTGCCGTAAGCCCGATTCAGCGCATCGCCCTGATGCGTCTGCTGATCTGCATTACCCAGGCAGCGCTTGACGGCCCGGAGGATGAAAAAGACTGGCTGGAGTGCAGAGACCGTATCAAACCCGGCGCACTCAAATACCTGGAAGAAAAAAAAGATTGCTTTGATTTGTATGGACCGAGGGCGTTTATGCAGATTTCGGAGCTTGATGTGAATACCAAAAAGGAAAAAACAGTTATTACGCTTGATCCAGGCTCCGGCGGTGGTAGTTACAACGGACCGCTGTTTGACCATGATTCAGCAAACAAGGGATATGAAGAAAATCATGCCTGGAAAGCGATAAGCCTGCTCGTTTTTCTGAATTTCTGTCCAAGTGGTAAGATCGGACAATCAAAATGGCAGGGGCAACAGATATCTTCATCCACATTTATTACCCCGTGCCATGGTTACCTGCATACATATCTTATTTCCAGCGACCTGATTTCTACGATCCATTTGAATCTTGTGAGTAAGAAAAGTATACATCACATTCCCAATGTATCATGGGGTGTGCCAGCATGGGAAAAACATCCTTCCGGCCCGAAAGATTCCCAGGCGTTTACGAATATCTCAAAAACATATCTTGGGCGACTTGTTCCAGTGTCCCGGTTAATACGACTTGATTTCAATGGTGAAGACACTTCAGCGGTTATTATTGGACCTGTTCCATCAGAGTACAAGATTGAAGGCCTGCCTTCTTTTCGTGAACCCAGCGCAACCGTAATTAAATCAAAAAAAGAAGACTTGTTGTACCTTCGGCTGCCAATGGGAAAACATGTTTGGCGTGAACTTGGTTCAATCTTAACTTTTTCTATGGATTCAGTATTTAACAGCGGTCCTTTGCCGCTTACGAATTTTGCTACATTAAAAGAGCATGTTGAGGTCAACGATGTGGAGATCTGGTCCGGACAACTATTAAAAGGGGCGAATGAGGCCAAGATCGCGGATGAGATGGAATGGAAGCTGACAATACCAAAGGAGTTGATCAATGATGTGATGCTTGAAAAATATCAGAATGGCTGTACGTTGGCTGATAGCGGCAGAAATTGTATGGCAGGAGCGGTCAAGACATATGCTTCTCAATTAAAAATTGACAAACCGCCTTACAACAAAGCAGAATTGATTTTCTGGTCGATCCTGGATAAAGAATATCATATATTGATAGAAACAGCCAGTGACATTTCCATATCTCTTAATGAGAAATGGTATCCAATTATTGGTGATGCAATGCGCGAAGCCTACCAGGTCGTATGCACACACACGACCCCGCGACAGATTCAAGCGTATGCAAAAGGGAAGGAAAAACTCAGATTAAAAAAGCCCGAGGAATAGAGCCATGGACAGGAAAATCGAAAAACAACTCGTACAACAGGCTGTAGAATTAGGAAAATCCGGTGATGGAGCGGCACTGGCTGAACTATCGGACCTGATTCAGAAACCTTCTGCCCAGGTTCGGAGGTTGTCTGCATCTGCTATTGGGAAACTGGCAGGGCTTGTGGACGCAGCGGAGGCTGTATCAGTGCTTACTCCAATGCTTCAGGATTCTCATCCGCAAGTCCGTCAATATACGCTGAAGGCCCTGTCCGCGTACGGCGCATTTGCCAAAGGCGTTCTTAATGATATCGATGACATCGCAGACAATCCGGCGGAAAAGGAGTACAACCGCAGAGATGCTTGGAAAGCCGCTGATGTAATCCGTGAAGCGCTGCGGATCAAAGAGGAGCAAGCGGAACCTGTGTGCCGTCGTTGTGGTGCCGGTGTGACGCCGGAGGAGTATGCCCGGTCTCAGAAGGCGTTTCAGCGGGTTTTCTGTGACAAGTGTTTTGATGAGGTCTATCTCAAACGAAGGAATTTTGACACCAAAGTCGAACTCAACAAAACCATCCGGACCAGCGACGGAACACTGGTGCAGTCCAGGGGAGAGCGAATCATTGCCGACTATCTCCGGAAGAAGAATATCAGTTACCGGTATGATGAGCGGTTCCGGATTATTGAAGGGTATGCTGTGCGGCCGGATTTCTATCTGCCGGAATTTGATGTGTATATTGAGTACTGGGGGATGGATACCGCGGATTACAAGATTGGCATGCTCAAAAAACAGAAACTCTATCAGCAGGAGGGAAAGAAACTTGTTTCAGTTCATTTTCAGGATATTGACCGCCTGGAGCAGGTTCTCGCGGACAAGTTGGATAAATATATAACAATCTGAACACACCGGGTGTCCCTTGTTCCACTGCGTTACACAGCGGCATGCCCGGTACAAAAACAGAGGAGGCAGGTCATGGGAAATGAGGATAAACCAAAATATTTGATCGACGGTTTTCTGGAGTTTCTGCACAGAAACAGGGATAACCGGGGGGTGATGGCTGATTTGCGTCATGGTGCCAGCCCCCGAACCCGATACCGGGCATGGCCCCATCTGGCTGGCATTGGTTGTCCGCTGGAGAATCAGAAGGAGAGGAAGATACTGCTTTTGATCGGCTGCGGATATGCTGTTCTGGGTGGAAGCGGTTCTCATGGAAACATGGGCGATGCCTTGCGGGGAATCGCCCTTGGAAGCGGCAGTGGAATGGACGGACTGACTTCATTTGAAGGCCGGTTTCGGCGGCTGTTGTCGTGCAGGACCGCTGAGGAACTATGCCCTGTGTTGTATGGAATTATCCGGGCTGCAAAGCAGAAGGGGATTGCGGTCAATCTCAGACAGCTTTACTGGGATTTGAAAAAGTGGGATAATGACGATGATGTAAAAGTCAAGTGGGCCTCTCATTACTGGGGGCAGAAACAGGAAACAGCGGAAGTGAAAACGGAAGGAGGTGCAGCGTGAGTTGGTTGACACGCATACGCTTGAGCGGCAGTCAAGCGGCTGCCGCAGGGCTGGTTGACTCGTACGCGTGGCATCAGGCTGTCTGGAAGATGTTTCCGGGAAAAGACGGCCAGGATCGGGACTTTCTGATGCGCATTGACCGGAAGCCCTTTGGATTTGAAGCACTTGTGCTCTCCCCGGATGAACCGAGAAGACCGGAATGGATTTCGGACATGAGATGGGAAGCGCCGAAACAGGTATTGGAATCATTTCTGGATCATGAGCGGTATATGTTTGATTTGCGTGCCAACCCAACGATCAAACGGGTGATACGGGATGCTGACGGCAACCGAAAAAAGAACGGTCAGCGGACAACCATCTGTGACCCGGTGGAACTCGGAAAGTGGCTGGACAGGAAGGCGGAGACATCTGGATTTTCTGTGGAGATGAGTGAAGCCTCACCGCCGGTCAAGAACAGTTTTGTGAAATCAGAAAATGGAAAGAAAAAGAAAGGGGTGCATGCGAGTGTTGACTTTCGGGGAGTACTCCGGGTGGTTGACCGGGAGTTGTTTAAGAACGCTTTTGTAAACGGAATCGGGCCGGCCAGGGCATTCGGCTTTGGAATGCTGATGCTTCGGCCTGTTCAGTAACCATAAATAAACCATGTGTGGAAAGGAATGATTATGAATCTGATTGAACTTCATATTTTGCAGAGTTTTCCTGTGACCTGTCTGAACCGGGATGATGTGGGCGCGCCAAAGTCCGCTTATTTCGGAGGCGCTCAACGGGCACGCGTTTCCAGTCAAAGTTGGAAACGGGCGATACGGATGCTGGGAAAAGAGGGTAATCCTCAATTTGGGGGGATTCGCAGCCGCTTCATTATTCGCAAGCTGAAAGAGTTGTTTGCTGAAAAGGGAATTGCCGAGCAGGAAGCTCATGAGTTTGCCATTGCCAGTGCAGACGCAATCGGTAAGCTGGATGATGAAAAAAAAGGAAATGTAAAGACGCTGCTTTATTTTTCTCCATTGGAACTGTCTGAAGTCGTGGATGCGGTTCTGGAAAGTGACTCCCAATCTGTTCTCAGAAAAATCGTATCTGAATCTGATGAAAAGAAAAAAAAGAAGCAAAGAGACGCGCTGGTCAAATCCATGGCAAAGGCTTCAAAAAAACTTTCAGCCAATGTAAAAGATATTGCTGATATTTCCATTTTCGGTCGAATGGTGGCGGATGATCATTCCCTGATGGTCGAAGGGGCCGGGCTGTTCAGTCATGCGCTCTCGACTCATGCAGTAAGCAATGACATCGACTTTTTTTCAGCAGTGGATGATTTGAATGCCGATGGGGACGAAGGAGCCGGACATATTGGCACCCTTGAATTCAACTCCGCCTGTTACTACCGCTATGTCGGGTTGAATCTGGACCTGCTCAACGATGAACATCATCTTGGACACTTTTCCGGTGATGAACTTGATCAGGTTATCCGGGCGTTTCTCAGGGCAAGCATTGAAGCTGTTCCCACGGCCAGGAAGAACTCCATGTTCGGCAACACCTTCCCCTCGTATATTCTTGGTCTGAGACGGTCGGAAGGCCAGCCGCTTTCTCTGGTCAATGCCTTTGAAAAACCGGTTAAAAGTCGTGATGGATTTGTCGAATCCTCAAAGGATAAACTCGAAAATCACTGGAAGGAATTGAAAGAGCTTTTCGGTCTGACAGCAAAGATCGAAGCTGCACTGCCCCCGGACAACCTCAACCAGCTGCTGGACAAACTCACAGGAGGTGAGTAATGGCTGCGGATAGTCAATCTGAAAAATATCTTGCCATGTATCTGGACGCGCCCATGCAGAGCTGGGGGTACATGAGCCGATTTGACCGTCGGACCACGCTTTCGCATCCCACGCGAAGTGGAATTATCGGAATGCTCTGTGCCGCCATGGGCAGAGACCGATCGGATGTGCAAATTCTCGAGCAATTTCAGGAGACTGGGCTGGATGTGTATACATATCAGATGGAACGCCGGTTGGTTGATTTTCATACTGTGGGCGGTGGTTTTGATAAAAGCAACTATCGGGAGAAATTCTGTATTGTTCCCAAGGCAGACGGCAAGCCGGGAAGTACGGTTGTGACCCAGCGCGAATATCTGCTGGGCAGTCGGTTTGGTGCTGTTTTGAGCGGGCATTCGGAATTTATTGAACGCGCTGGAAGCGCACTCAAAAATCCGAAGTGGGGCATCTGGCTGGGACGCAAATCATGTATTCCGGCAACCCCGATCTGGCAGGGCGTATTTGATACTGATCAGGAAGCTGTTGACCGGTTGCTTGTATGCGCGAAACAGTCCGGCTGCGCAGGCAAAGTAATCCGATCGGTCCGCGAGGTGGATCGTTTTGATCAGGGAACCGATTCTCTGATGGATATTCCCCTGGATTTCAGTAAACGAACGTTTACGCAGCGAAGAATCTGCGTTGATACGGAATAGAAAGGATAATCATGCCTGTCTTTGAAAAACCTCCACTGGAAACATTGACACCGTCATCCGAGCGCTGGACTCCGCTGTACCTGGAACATGGCCGGCTGGAAGTGGATGATTCCAGCGTCAAATGGATCGGCGCAGATCGGACGGTTCTTCGAATTCCGGTGGCAACAGTCAGCGCCCTTATGATGGGGCCCGGCACAACGGTTACGCATGCCGCGATCAAGGCGTGTGCGGATTCAAACACACCGGTATGCTGGGTTGGCGAGCAGGGGATGCGATTTTATTCCTTTGGTGTAACGCCCAATCACGATAATGAACGCGCGCGCAAGCACGCGGCAGCGCATGCCTCCAGAAAACGAAGAGAGGAAATCGCCCGAAAGATGTTTTTAAAACGCTTTCCGAGAACAACAGTAAACGAGAAATCCATCAAGGAACTTATGGGTATGGAAGGCAAACGGGTCAAAGCGTTGTATGAAGAAATGGGTGCTTCGTATGGTGTTTCCTGGAAGGGGCGCAATTACAACAAAAATCGTTGGGAGCTGGCGGACAACATTAATCGTGCCATCTCAGCAGCCAATGCCTGTCTGTACGCATTGTGTACGGCAGTGGTCTGTTCACTGGGATATGTTCCACAGCTTGGATTTATCCATTCGGCCGGGACTATTCCCTTTGTCTTTGATATGGCGGATATCTACAAACCCGAAACAACGCTTAAGGCGGCATTTCAGGCGGTCAGCATCAATCCGTCCGCGGATGAAAAGACCGTGATTCAGATGCTCAAGCAGAAGATCGAAGAATGCCGTCTGGTCAGGCGGCTGCCCGGAGAGCTGGAGGAATTATTTAAATGACCATTATCGTGGCCAATGATACGCCCCCGGCCATACGGGGATTGCTCAAACGGTGGTTTATTGAACCCCGGGCCAATATATTTGTGGGCACCGTCAATCGCCGGACTCGTGAGAAAACACTCGAATATGTGCGGCGAAATGCACCGGACATGGGTATGCTGGTAATTGCCAGCGATAATACAACCCAGGGGTTCTCCGTAATGGAATTCGGAGAGACCCGCCGCCGGGTAACGCGTGAATCCGGTTTGTATCTGATTGCTGAAAAATGGCAGGAGGCAGAAGAAAAAGATTCCGGAGAAGAATCGGTATGCTGACCAGCACGTTTGTTCATATGAATGGCATCGGCCCGAGTGCAGAGCAGATGTTGTGGAATCGGGGTGTTTACACCTGGGAGGACTTTATCCGGGATGGAGACCGCTTGTTTTCTGAAAACAAGACCCGGAAACTGTTTGCTCAAATTGAACTGTCCAGAAAATCACTTTGTGATAAAAATATGGTTTTTTTCATGCGATCACTTAAATCCGGCCATCGGGTACGCATCCTGCCGAATCTGGAGGGAAAAATCGCATACCTGGATATAGAAACAACCGGCCTGAACCGGAACGCAGAGATTACCACCATTGCGCTTTATGATGGAAGCCGGTTTCAGACCTTTGTCCGGGGTTTCAACCTGTGGGACTTTGCCCGGAACATATCGCCTTATGATACAATTGTCACTTTCAATGGCGCCCGGTTTGATTTGCCATGGATACGAAGGGAATTTGGAATAGACCTTCCTCAGCTGCACATCGACCTGTGCCTGGAGCTTCGCGGGCTTGGCATGACCGGCGGGCTGAAGCGATGCGAAAAGGTCCTGGGGATCAAACGGCAGCATCCGGAGGAGCTTGACGGCTTTGATGCGGTCAGATTATGGAGAGAATATCAGATCACAGGTGATATTGAGCTACTTCGAACCCTACTGATATATAACTGTCAGGATGTTTTGTCTCTGGAAACGATTCTGGTTCAGGCGTACAACAAATCCATGCAGAATTGTCCGCTTGATTTTTCAAAAAAAATTCCACCTCAGCCTGAAATATGTGTTCAGGTGGACGAGAATTTGCGTTTTTTGACAAGTATATAATGTGGTTGAAACATCATTCAAACACCATATACTGGTGTGTTCCCCACAGGCGTGGGGATGATCCGGTCAAACTGCATACCTTCAACCACGTCCACCGGTGTTCCCCACAGGCGTGGGGATGATCCTTATGATGTTCGCGGTTCGAGTGGAGAATTCCAGTGTTCCCCACAGGCGTGGGGATGATCCGAGAGGAAATTAGAATGAGCATGCCCAATAATCGTGTTCCCCACAGGCGTGGGGATGATCCGTGAAATAGTGGCAACTACGCCATACGGAATACGTGTTCCCCACAGGCGTGGGGATGATCCGATGTTTGAGAGAATGGGGATTCCAATATAAAAGTGTTCCCCACAGGCGTGGGGATGATCCGCCGGGGATTTACGATTATCAGGTGAAGGGATTGTGTTCCCCACAGGCGTGGGGATGATCCGTCAAAGGCAAATATCAACCGGCCCTTGTTGATGGTGTTCCCCACAGGCGTGGGGATGATCCGTCTATCTTTGATTAAATTATACGTACATGGTTGTGTTCCCCACAGGCGTGGGGATGATCCGAGGGATTCCTTGTGCGCCTTGTGTATCCTAACGTGTTCCCCACAGGCGTGGGGATGATCCGGCAGAAGGCAGGCAGGAAAAAAGAGAACGTGGGTGTTCCCCACAGGCGTGGGGATGATCCGCGATTACAGAAAAAAACGGCAATCCAACTTTGGTGTTCCCCACAGGCGTGGGGATGATCCTTTACCATTTCATCGGTCACGGCCTCACCTTCCGTGTTCCCCACAGGCGTGGGGATGATCCGTCCTTGACCAGGCCCGCCAGATCGTTATTGATGTGTTCCCCACAGGCGTGGGGATGATCCGAGCAGGAACTCCAAAAGGCGAGAGGGTATCCAGTGTTCCCCACAGGCGTGGGGATGATCCGGTACGGAAATTGAATTTACCGTACAGCTATTCGTGTTCCCCACAGGCGTGGGGATGATCCGGTTTTATAATGAAAACAAATCCACACTTTTTTGTGTTCCCCACAGGCGTGGGGATGATCCGTTTTTTAGCCTCTGCCTTCTTCTCTTCTTTATGTGTTCCCCACAGGCGTGGGGATGATCCGCAGCTTAAGCAGGCTACGTGCGAGGCCGGGTTGTGTTCCCCACAGGCGTGGGGATGATCCGCGATTATTCCAATCTGCTGCATTACATGGGGAGTGTTCCCCACAGGCGTGGGGATGATCCGGGCTGTCAAGCCCGCCTGTTGGACCCAGAAGAGTGTTCCCCACAGGCGTGGGGATGATCCTTTCATGATGGACTTGAAGTCTTTTACGTCCGTAGCGCAGACGGACGACAGGATACCATCGATCCAAATCCAGAGAAATAATTTCATTGATGTGTAGAAAATTTATGTATAATATTGATCGAAAACATATTATCCCTTGGATACATTGATTTTAGATAGAACCTTCTATATTGGATCAGGTTTTTGTTATAGAAGCGAAGTTATTACTATTTCATCTTTTTTATTAAGGAGGAAGAAGAATGGGAGATTCCTGCAAAGATAAGGAAATGCTGGTCGTTGGCAGCAAAGCAAAATCCGTGATCAAGGAAGCCGGATGCAATGTGGGCGGCGATGCCCTTGAGGGTCTGAACTCCGTGGTCCACTGGTATATCGAGCAGGCAGCCAAGCGCGCCCAGGCCAACGGCCGCAAGACCGTCAAGGCTCACGATTTCACCATCTGCTAGTGGTGACGATCTGCTTTAAGTGGATCGCTTGAAAATGTTAAGAGAAGACGTTCATCTGAATAACAGATGAGCGTCTTTTTTTATGGAAAAGACAAGGGACAACATATTTTATATTCATATACAACATGGCGTAATGTATAATTCAGACCGATTCATTTCGCAATCAGTTTGATTTGAAAATGATAACTGAGAACTGAGAAAAGAATTTTTGACAGGATCGACAGGATTCACAGGATTGAAAAAGGAATAATGAGGCTTGGGAGTTAAACGTAATGAAACAGTTTTATTGCTGTTAAAGCATTATTCTTTTAGTTCTTTCATCCCGTAGATCCCGTAGATCCTGTCTAATTTTAATTCAGTTCTTTCGTTTCTGTTGCAGTTCTTCCTGTGGATTAAGAACATGGCTTCGCCGACCATGATTTTCGGTGACAGCAATACAGTTATCTGTTATTTATTAATTGTACAAATCAGTTCTCTGTGTCCTCGGTGATCTCTGTGGTTCACAATCTTTTAAGCAGTTGTTTTCTTAAGCGAAAGCAGACTCCTTCTGTGGTTTTATGTAAATTCACTTCTCAGGTGTCTCATAAGCAACACTTTTATACGGTTCTCATAACGGACATAGTATATTCCAAATTACCGGATCGTCAAGAAAAACTCGGGGACCAGGCTTACCCTTTAATTTTCTGATACGAAAATCTTATCCAGTATGGCGGTGAGTTTTTTGAGGGTGTAGGGCTTGACAAGTGCGTCTTTGAATCCATGTTTTTTGTATTTGGATATAACGGTGTCTGATGAGTAGCCGCTGGAAACAATGGCGGTTACTTCCGGATCAATTTCCAGTAGTTTTTGAATGGTTTCGGTGCCACCCATTCCTCCGGGTATGGTTAGATCCAGGATCACGGCATCAAAGGGGCTGCCGCTTTTCCGGGCTTCCTGATACAGGGCGACGGCCTGGTTTCCATCTGCCGCGCCTGCGGTTTCGTATCCGAGTTCGTTAAGGAACAGACTGCCGATTTCGAGTATCTGAGGTTCGTCGTCCATAAGAAGGATTTTCCTAATCTTTGATGCCGTGGAATCCGATGGGAAAGTGCCGGTGTTTTGCTTCGGCAGTGGTTCGATGTCTTCATCGGATGCCGGGAGTATGAGGGTGAATGTGCTGCCTTTTCCGGGTTCGGATTCTGCGCTGATGGTTCCGCAGTGTTTGCGCACAATGGAGTAGCAGATGGCCAGACCGAGTCCGCTTCCTTTGGTCTTGGTGGTAAAGTAGGGGTCAAAGATGCTGTCCAGATGGTCAGCGGGAATGCCGATGCCGTGATCGGTTATGCGTACGCGTACGTATCTGCCCGCCGTCAGGTCGGTGGCGGTTTCCGAATTAATGGTGGTGTTGTCCAGGGAGAGTTCAATTCGCCCGCCCCGGGGCATGGCTTGTTTGGCGTTTTCCACAAGGTTGTGAATGACCTGTCCGATTTGGTTGGGGTCGATGTCGCCGTTCCACAATTCGTCGGCCGTGTTGTAGGCCGGCCGAACGTTGCTGCCTTCCAGGACAAAGTCCGTGGTTTCGCGTACCAGACCGTCCAGGGAGGCGGTTTCCCGCACCGGCAGACCGCCTTTGGCAAAGGTCAGCAGCTGATCGGCCAGGGATGCAGCCCGTTCGATGGAGAGTTCCATGCCGCGGAAGTAGCGGTTTTCTTTTTTGAGCTGAGCCATCTGCAGGTTGCCCAGCATGGCCTGCAAAATGTTGTTGAAGTCGTGTGCAATGCCGCCGGCCAGCAGCCCTACGGATTCGAGTTTGTTTACTTTGAGTTGTTCTTCTTCCAGGCGTTTGCGGTCTGTGATATCCAGAAAGGTTGAGTAGACCCGGCAGGGGGTGGTTTCTCCCCCCCTGTACTGAGGTGTGGAACTGACGAGTATCCATACGTGATCGTTCTTGACTGGATTGTAGGTTTGCATCAGGAAGTCCGTAATCGTACGCCCGGTCGTGAGTGCGAGCATGGGGGGATGTTTTTCACCGGGCAGCTGGTTGCCGTTCTCGTCCAGGGCTTTCCATTCCGGATTCATGGATGTACGTGTTCGCAGCTGGTCGGTGGTAAGCCCCAGGATGCGTTCGGCCGCGGGATTGGCTGATGTGATCCGGCCGTCTGCGTCCTGGTATATAACACCCTGGTCCATGGTTTCGTAGAGGTTGCGGTACTGTTTCTCACTCTCCTGCAGCCGCTGTTCCGCGAGTTTCCGGTCCGTGATATTTTTGACAATGGTGGCAAAGTAGCCTTTTTCAGGTGAAAATGCAAGAATCGAATACCACTGGTTAAGCGGTGCAGAGTATTCTTCAAAGGTTTCTTCTTTATCTTTCAGTGCGATTCGGCCGTAACGGCCAATCCAGTCTGCCGGACTGTTTTCAATGCCGGGAAGGATTTCCCGTACGGTCTTTCCGGCTACGTCACTGTTTCTGAGGCCGGTCATTTCTTCAAAGGCGGCATTGACTTCAATGAATTCATAGTCTACGGGCGTGGCGCTGCTGTCTGTGATAATACGGTGAAGCGCGTATCCGTTGGTCATCTTGTCAAAGAGCAGTCGGTATTTTCGTTCGCTTTCGCGCAGTTGTTCTTCCATGGCTTTGCGTTCGGTGATGTCTGTTCCCGAGGAGATGTGGCCGCAGATGGTTCCGTCTTTGTCTGTGAGAATTGTGTTGTGCCAAGCGATCAGGCGCTCGGTGCCGGACTTTGTCAGAACCGGGTTTTCATAGTATTGGGCGGGTTCGATTTCACCGGCCAGGAGTTTTTGGGAAACCTGAAAAACATCTGCCCTGGGTCGTTCGGGAATAAAGTGCTCAAACCAGTTCTTGCCTACGATTTCTTCTTTTGGATATCCCAGAACCTCTGAACATTTCTGGTTGATGAGCGTTACGATGCCGTGTGTGTCACTGGCCACGAACAGGGTGCCGGCCAGATCCAGATATCTCTGACAGGTGTCCCTTTCTTCTTTGATTTGACCTTCAATGATTTTGCGCTGAAGAATCTCAGCTCTGAGTTTTTCGTTGGCTTCCAGTTGTCGGGATTCTGCTGCGATCAGTCGGGTATTCTGTTCTTCCAGCTGCTCGTTGGCATGTTTGAGCTTGGATTTGAGTTTTTCTTTCTTTTTTTTGTGAGGCAATTCGGTTTCCCCAAATGGGACATTTGCGTAAGGCATTGGTCAATCGAAATGGATTATGTTAATCGAGTTTAAAAGTATAGCCTGAAAAAAGCGGAAGTCAATGAAAAATGATTGCAATTCAAGCAGTTATAATTTATAATCGCACGCGTGTATGTGTGTTGCGGAAACGGTGTTTACCGAAATCCTTGGGAGGACGATATATGAAATGTACAGGGCTTTTGTTTTTCCTGCTTGTGTTTTTCTCTGCCATGGCCCGGACAGCGGAACCAGTTTATGTTAATTCGTCACGTATTCGGATTGATTATTCTGTTAAGGAAAAAGGCGGTGCCGGGCTGCAGAAGGTGGAATTATGGTACACAGAGGATAACGGCAAGACCTGGATGAAATACGGAGAGGACGCGGACCGGGTTTCTACGGCTGTTTTTGATGCGAAAACAGACGGCACATACGGGTTTCGGACACTGACCGTGGACAAGGCTGGAAATCGCGAGGCGACTCCGAAAACGGGAGACAAACCGGATACCGTGGTTGTGGTGGATCGAAAGAAACCCGGACTGGTACTTTTCCGTCCGGTGAAGGACAAGGTGTACATGGGCGGTGACACGCTTGCGGTCGGGTGGAAGGTGCAGGATGAAAACCCAGCCAAGTCCGGGTTTGTGCTGGAATTCTCAGCCGGAAAAGATCGGGCGTGGAAAACGATTACGGATAAACTTGAACCGGCATCTCCGTATTCATGGACGATTCCCAAGGTTACAGTTTCCGGAGCCCGGCTTCGACTGACTGCGGTTGATCGGGCCGGAAATACTGCACAGGCTGTATCCGACGCGTTTCATGTTGACTCGTCCGCGCCGGTTGCCGTGATTACGGGACCGCGGCGTACGCGGCTTTTCAGGTACGATGTTACGTTCAAGGCCGTGGACAGGGGCGATGCGGGTATTGCTTCGGTTGCGCTGTGGGTTACCCGGAACAACGGGAAGAAATGGTTCAAATATGCGACAGTCAAGGGATCGGACAATTCTTTTCGGTTTGAAGCAAAGGAGTCTGGCCGGTACGGATTTGCCGCTGTGGCCGCAGATCATGCGGGCAATGCGGAGCCGGATCCGGAATCCGGAACCCGGCCTGAGTTTGTCACGCTCATGGATGCAGAGAAACCAGTGGTCAAGCTGCTGTCCTTTGACAAGGGTGGTGCCTTTGCCGGACGAAAGACGTATTCGATTACCTGGAAAGCGGAAGACGATAATATGAAGGAAAAGCCGATTCGGCTGGAGTATTCCTCGGACAACGGAAAGATCTGGAATATTATCGACGACCGGATTCCCAATAACGGCACGTACAAGTGGAGCATTCCGCCTGTAAACTCAACCCGATGCCGGATCCGCCTGAGCGCCTTTGATAAAGCGGATAACAAGGCCATGGTCGTTTCCACGGCGCCCTTTTCCGTTGACAGTTCTCCGCCCCGCAGCCGGGTGCGTGCGATTGTTCCCAAGGCGTTGGACGGATCGGACAAGTCGGTTACGGATAAAGACGACAAAAAGAAAACCAGGGATGAGTTACTTCTATCATCCAAGCGGCCTACGCTGGAAAATCTTTTTGCGCAGGCGGATCAGCTGATCGAGAAACAGAAGTTTAAGCAGGCCATGGACGTGTACCGCAAGGCTCAAGTGCTCAAGCCCAGGGAAGCCTGTGTGTATTACCGGATCGGTCTGCTGGAGTCCAAATACCTGAATGTTCATGATCGGGCCGTGGACAGCATGCTCAAGGCAGTGGCCCTGGATCCGGATTATGAGCCGGCCAGAATCGGTATTGCCAGACTCTATTACAAGGAGTCTGAGTTCTACGAAAAGGAGGGGGATGGCCCCATGGCCAGAAAATATAAGCTTCTGGCCGCAGATCACTACCGGGCAGCGATCCGGATTATGCCGGACAGTTTTGAGGAGTATTGTGAATACGGAGTAACGCTTTTTCAGCTGAAGAAGACGGATATGGCCGAGGAGTATCTGTTGAAATCCCTGACGCTTTCGGAATGTCCGGACATGGCCTATTGGTATCTGGCGCGATGCTATGAGAAGCGTGATCCCCAAAAGGCCGTTACATACTGGCGAAAGGCCGAGAAGGCCTACGGTGTAGAGAGTTCGTTTGGACAGCTTGCCCGCGAGAATGCCAAAGCCCTTGAGTTGAAGATCAGTACGGGGGTGAAGCTGGATGCCGGCCGCGGGCGCAGGCGACAGTGATGAAGGTGCGATGTTTTATTTGGAAAACAGCATGAAGAAAATCCTTCTGATTGGTTTGGTTTTTTTGTTCGTCTCTGCGACGGATGCCCGGGCGCAGAGTTCGGAGAAGGAGAGCTTCACTGTTGCCAACCGTGCGTTCCTGGACGGGCTGTACAGTTTTGCCCATGCCCGCTTCAGCCGCTATGTAAAGGATTTCCCGCAGAGCCCGAATCGCGTGGAAGCCTATCTCAAAATGGGTATTTCTTCCTTTCATACGGGCAAACACGAACAGAGCAACAAGGAACTGGACCATGTTCTGCAGCACAGGGCCAGTAGTTTTTTTGAGGAAGCCCAGTACTGGAAACTGAAGAATCACTTTGCGCTGAAGAACTGGCAGGACGCGCTCCAGCTGTCCAACGCACTGATCAAGAAGGACAACCGCAAGCTTCTTGAAGGTGTGTATGTATACAAAGGAAAGATTCTCTATTACAATAATAAATTTGATCAGGCCGTGGTGGTCTTTGACAAGACCATGGGTGAGTTTTCCAAAAGTGCTTTTCTGGATGAGATTTATTTCTTTAAAGGAAAATGTTTTTACGAGAGCGGTAAATTTGCCAAAGGCGCGGCGGAGTTCGAAATGTTGCTCAGGGATCTGCCGGAATCAACACTGATCAAAGATGCCTGGCTGTGGCTGGCGGAGTGCCGGTACTGTATGGGACAGTGGGATAAATCCATTCAGTCGTATGAAAAGGTGCTGACCTTTGATGATGTTTCTGCGACGTTGACTCAGGCCGCATGTTACGGTCTGGGGTGGTCGTATTTCAAACGGGAGTCCAAGGGTGATATTGTTCGCAGCGAAACGTATTTTCGACGGATTATTCGGGAGTTTCCGGAGTCGGAATATGTGGATTCCAGTCTGTTCAAACTCGGTCAGTGTCTGGAGCGTCAGGATAAGTATGCGGAAGCGATTGCCTGCTTTGAAAAAACAATGGACAATAAAAGGTACCGGTATCAATCGCTCTTTCTGGCGGGTATTTGTACGATGAATCAGGGACATTACAAGAAAGCCGGTTCGTTCTTCCAGCGTGCAATGAAAACTCCCAACCCGGCATTCAAGGAGAAAATACGGCTGCATCTGGGGATTTCACTGTATAATTCCGAAGAATACGATCAAGCGGAGAAACAGTTTGAAACCGTCTGGAATTCCAAGATCGGGTTGGATACCCGTCTGAGCGCAAAGACCATGCGCGCCGCATGCTTTTATATGACAGACCGTTATTACAAGGCCATTACACTGTACGAGGATTTGATTAAGGATTTCCAGAATTATCCCAAGTATATGGAATGGATTTTCAAACTTGCGCAGACCTACGTCAAGTTGAAACAGCACCGCAAGGCCGTGAAAGCGCTGGGGCTTGTCAAACCCGGTCTTGACCGCTGGGATGAGGCTGCGTTCAAGGCTGGCACGCTGCTGCTCTTTAATCTCAATGAATACGAAAAGGCCAGCAAGGTTTTCCAGCAGATCGCGTCCAGGAGTGAAGACCGGGAACGGAGAGTAAATGCGCTTTATTACGGGGGCGTTGCGATCTACAACATGGGAGAGTACGAGAAGGCCGCGGCTGTTTTTGAGGCGATTATTCGGGATCACGGTACGAGTCGGGTTGTGGCGGATGCCTATTACCAGCTTGGACAGTGCCTGGAGAATCTGGGGAAAAACAAAAAGGCAATCGAAGTCTATACACTCTTTCTCGAAAAGTATCCGTCTCACGAACGGGTTCCGGTTTTGCTGCTCAATGGCGGTCAGATTGCCATGTATATCAATGACGATGATACTGCATTTTCCTTCTTCCATAAATTAATAACTCGCTTCAGCAATTCGGAACACGTACCCGAAGCCATGTTTTATATCGGAAATATCGCGGATCGGCGTGGTCAAAAGGGCCAGGCCGAGCAATTCTATCAGAACATTGCGGGAAAATATCCCAAAAGTTCTGTCGTTGACGACGCGCTTTATCAGCTGGCCTTTGCCGAGGCCGCGCGGTCTGTAAAGAGCAGGGATATGGACAAGGCACTCGCGCTTTACAGCAGGCTGGTGAAGGATTACCCGGACAGTAACGTAGCGGGCAAGGCGTGTTTTGACATGGCGGTGATGTATGAGTCACTGAAGAAGACGAAAAAAGCTATTGAGTTTTACGAGAAGGCGGTCAAAGGACTTGGCGCGGAAAAGGAGAAAACGCTCTCCAGACTTGCGTCTCTTCTTTACAGTGAAGGAACGTTTGAAAAGGCTGCCAACCGGTATATGGAGTTGATCTACCTTTTCCCGAATTCATCCAGGCTGGAAGCCAATACCCTTCAGGCAGCCCGGTGTTTTATTAAATTAAAAAATAAACCGCAAGCCTTAAAACTCCTTGAGAAAAAGAAAGACCTGCCCGGTATACAAAAATATCTCAAGCAACTTCAAGTGTCAGAAACAGCGGAATAGTCATCATGCTCCTTTCTTCTACGGCCACACGGATTCCGACTCGATGGAGCCTGATGTTCTTTTGTGTATGGATGGTCTTCAGCGTGTGTTGTACGATGGCTGCGGACTCCCCCGGGTTGCAGAACGACAAAGAGATGACCCTTCCGGATGTTGTTATTGAAGGCGAGAACAAGCTCGAACTCAGCAGAGAGGTTCTTGAACGCAAAATCGAAGTGATGGACAAGAAGGAATCGTTTTCCGATCCTGGAAGTGTTTTTAACGAGAACAAAATAAATCCCCTGCCGTTTTACATCTGGTTCAAGGGAGGATATGGACTTCACTCCGGTCGGTATGCGGATCTGATTCTCGGCAAGGAAGGGGGCGTTGTCGATTTTCGTTCTCGCTGCCAGTACGAAGCGTCGGAAGGATACCGGGACGCCCCCGACGGTATTGATAAGATCGACTCCCTGCTGAATACAATCTTTCGGTTCAACCGGGATATCAATTTGGCTGTAAACGGCGACTTCTGCTGGGAATACCTGGAACTTCCCGGTCCTGTGGGTCTGGAATTCAGCGACCGGAATAGGAAAAACAGTTCGTATACCGTAGCCCCGGAGCTGAATATCGGGATATCGGATATCCGGATGAAGCTTTTCGGAAAGGCGGAGTACAGTTACGTGGACGATTCCGTCGGGGATATATTTAGATTCAGAGAACAGAAAATCGGCATGGGATTTCTTGTCGACCCGTGGGATGTGGGGTTTGAGATTTCGCGCCGGTATCTTGTCGGCTCTTACTTTCAAAACACCAAACGGATTTATTTCAGAGCAGAGGGAATACCCATTCGGGAGAATATTGACTGGACCGTCGGCGGGGGAGTGGGGTATTATCAGGGAGGGCATGTGGAGGGAGATTTGGATTTTCTGCTCAAATACAAATACAGTCACCGGACGGACTTTCTAGTCGGAATCAAGCGGGAGGTGGAGCTCGTTGATTTCAAGGAAACGTATTTTTCGCGCAACTATATCTATGTCAATACGGATCGTTTCTGTCCCAATGCGATCTGGAGACTTTATTTTGAACTCAGTCACCTTTTTGTACGTAAGATCAGGGTGTCGATTTTACCGTATGTGCGTTTTGAAAAGGATCCGGTCTTCTGGGATTACCGGGACGCGTCCGGCATGGTAATCCCCATTCAGTTCGGCGCGGTCTTTTTCAAGGGTGTTCGTTTTTTCGCAGATATCGAGATTGTGGATAATATCCACTTGCGGATTGACAACCGAATCGAAGAGTACGACACCCGGGATCCAAATATCGACCGGATTCCCTATGTATCCAGGTATGAATCCTTGATCAGTTTGAGTGCGGACTGGCAGAAGGCTTTTTTCTTCACTACAACGGTGCAGTTCTGCGGAAATCAGCCGGATGATGTCAATTCCGGTACATTTATCAGCAGCAAGGTACAGGTTAACGCGGAGTTTTCTTACCGGCTTCAGCGGAATTTTCGAATATTTGTCCGGGGAGAGAATCTTTCAAACGACGATAGTTCTTATGTAAAGAATTATCCTTCACCGCCGCTGAATTTTTTTGGTGGAATTGAATTAAAGTATTAAAAATTATGCTTGCTTATTTTTTCTGGAGCCGTTATAATTGCAGCCGTTCCAATTGATGAATTTGAATACGGAGGAAGTTAATGCCTGCCTTCAAATATGTTGCGAAAAATCAAACCGGCAAGAAGGTGACCGGAAGAATATCCGCTCAGGATAAAGAGGATGCCACCGGTCAGCTAAGGCGCCAGAACCTTACGGTCGTGAGCGTGAAGAAAGAGGGTGGTAAAGGGCTTGTTCTCTTTGGCGGAACACCCAGGCCCAAGGTCAAGAGCCAGGATATGGTTGTTTTTACCCGGCAGTTTGCCACTATGATCGGTTCGGGTATTCCCATTCTTGAGTGTATTGATATTCTCAAGGAACAGGCCCAGGATCCCGGGTTTAAGGCCTGTCTGGAGAGTATTATCGAAAAGGTGCGGGCCGGTACTGACCTGTCCGTGGCGCTGTCGGATTACCCTAAAGTCTTTCCCAGGATTTACTGCAATATGATTAAAGCCGGTGAAGCCAGCGGTCAGTTGGAGGCTATTCTCGACCGTCTGGCCGGATATCAGGAGGCCTCGGAATCGCTGAAACGCGAGATCAAATCGGCCATGACCTATCCGGTGGTTTCCCTGTTTATGGTTATCGCGATTACCATCGGCCTGTTGGTGGGTATTATTCCCAAGTTTAAGGATATTTTTCTCGGACTGGGGGTGGAGCTTCCGCCGCTTACGGTATTTGTACTCGGTGTGAGTGATGTGCTTCAAAATTATTTTGTCGAGGGATTCTTTCTGATTGCTATTTTTATTGTCGCGTGTATCCTCTTTAAGAAAAAGACCAAAGCCGGTGCCTATTTCTTTGACTGGCTCAGCCTGAAAATGCCTATTTTCGGACCATTGATTCAGAAAGTTGCGATTTCCAGGTTTGCAAGAACGTTCAGTACGCTGATCAAGAGCGGTGTGCCCATCCTCGGTGCGCTGGAAATCGTTATGAATACATCCAGCAATGTTTTGCTCATGCAGGCGGTGGACGATTCACGTGAGAGTATCCGTCAGGGTGATGCGCTGGCCAAACCGCTGGCCAACTATTCGATTTTTCCTCCCATGGTTGTTCGAATGATTGCCATTGGCGAAAAATCCGGCGCACTGGAATCTCTTTTGACTAAAATATCGGAATTCTACGATGAACAGGTCAGCGCGACCGTGGAGTCACTCACCTCTCTGATTGAACCGATTATGATCGGCATGATGGGAATTATGGTCGGTGGTATTGTTCTGTCCGTATTTCTTCCAATCTTGAAACTGCAGTCTCAGCTGGCAGGAGGATAATGCGTTCGGATGGAAATCAATCGCTGCGTATTGCTTCCCGACCGGGTGCAATACGGTGACGCATTCATTCGTGTGCCGGAGTGCCTTATTGCCGATTTGGTGCCTTGTTCGTGTATGAAGTAGTTTCGTGGTCTGCTATATGCCTTCAGACAGTATAATAGCTCTACAGTCAAAGAAAGATACCACCGTTCAAATGCAGCGGCGATGCATGTGGCTTCTGTTCGGGCGGCTGGTCTCAATCCTGCTGGTTCTCCCGGTTATTCTCCTGCATGAATACAAGCGGTTGACCTTTCCCGCTCTTCGACTGGAAATCTACTGGATATTAGTCTGTATGTGTGTGCTGAATCTTTTGTACCTGTTTCTGGTACGGAAGGTCCGGAGGCAGGTCTTCTTTATGAGCCTGCAGATTCTTGTGGATGTTTCGGCCATTTCAGCCATGGTTTACCTGACAGATGATGCAAGTATTTTCGTCAATCTTTACTTTGCGCCTGTACTATCGGCCAGTATTCTTGTCTCTGGGCGGTTCAGTATTTTTGTTGCGTCGCTTTCCACAATTTTCATTGCATCCATTACCCTGATGCGTCATATCGGATATACGCCGTACCCCATACCCATCTATGTGGGGCGACAGGTTAATTATGATATGAATTTTATGCTTTCCAACTTGCTTGCCCAGGGTCTGGCGCTTCATCTGGTCGCTTATCTGAGCGCGCTGCTTTCCGGATCGCTTCAGAGAATTAATATTCTGAATGAAGAAATGCTTGGTAAGATGAGCGAAGGTGTTCTGATTATCAATACGAAGAACCGCATCCATTTTGTCAACGAACGAGCGGTTGAGCTGATCAATATGAACACGAATCTGGATCAGCTGTTGGGACGGAATCTGAATGTTCTGAGCGATTCTTCTCTGGGAGACAGACTGATTTCAATTCTGTCTATCGGAGAAGATTCCATTGAGCCGATTATTACCACCACTGGAGAGGATCATCCCCAATTTATCGAAATACAAATGACCAAGCTTATGGATAACCGGGATAAATTCTGCGGTACCATGGTCTTTTTCAGGGACTATACCCTGCATCATGCCCTGATCGAATCGCAGAAAAAAACCGAGCGTCTTGAAGTCATCAAGAACATTGCGGCCAATATTGCCCATGAAATTCGTAATCCGCTTACCGCCCTTCACGGTTCAGCCAAAGAGGTGATGCGTTCACTTCCGGATACGGATCCGAATCAGAAACTGCTGAATATTGTGGATAGGGAGTCGGAGAGAATCGCTCGGATTATCCGGGATTTTCTGGAGTTTGCCAAACTCAAACCCGAAGAAAAGGACTTCTTCAGCGTTTCGGATCTGATTAAGGAGACGAGTGAGATGGTTTCCAAAATGTCCGAAAACCGGATGACGGTTCGAACGGACATTGAAGAGGGGCTGGATTGCTATGGTACGCGGTCCCAGATCCGACAGGTTCTTCTGAACCTCGGTATGAATGCAATCGAAGCAATTCGCGGCGACCAGGGACGGCTTGATATACACGTCTCGTCCAGGCCGTTTACAGCGTCAAGGAGAGAGAAAAAACGGTGGATGGATGTGGATAAGATTATTCAGATCCGGGTTACGGATAACGGGATCGGAATTCCATTGGATGTCCGGGAGAGAATCTTTGAGCCGTTTTACACAACCAAAACCACGGGAACCGGACTGGGGCTTTCGATTGCCGTGCAGATTATTGAAGAGCACGGCGGTGAGGTCGAATGCAGCAGCAGTGAATCCGGCTCGGTCTTTACACTTCATTTGCACGGGAGAAAAAGAGGTACATAGAAAATGAAAACGAAAACCAGAATTCTTGTCGTGGATGATGAAGAGAGCATGCGCCAGTTGCTTGAGATATCCCTGGAGCGTGACGGCAGTACGGTAACGGCTGTTGATTCTGCTGAAAAAGCACTGGATAAACTGAGGGATAATGCATTTGATATTATTGTGCAGGATATCCGCATGCCGGGGATGGATGGTGTCAGTCTGCTCAAGCGAATTCAGGATCAAACGCCGGAAACACCTGTGATCATGATGACCGCGTATTCGACCCGGGAAACCGCGATGAATGCCATGCGTTTCGGTGCACAGGATTACATTGAAAAACCCTTTGATGTGGAAGAGTTGAAACTTCGCATTCGGAATGTTCTTCAAAAAAAGGATGTTGTGAACCAAAGCAGCAGTGATGATTTGTCGGGATTCGGTGTCATCGGTAAATCATCCGTTATGCGAAGGATTATGGATATGATACGAACGGTTGCAGGAACTGAGAATACTGTGCTGATTACCGGGGAGAGTGGAAGCGGAAAAGAGGTCGTGGCCAAGGCGATTCATTACAGCTCCGGGCGTTCGGCTGAGCCTTTTATTGCAATTAATTGCGGCGCCTTTACCGAGAACCTGTTGTCCAGTGAACTTTTTGGTCATAAACGCGGCGCTTTTACCGGTGCGGTTGCCGAAAAGAAGGGTTTTTTTGAGATTGCCAGGGGCGGAACCCTGCTTCTGGACGAGATCGGGGAAATGTCTCTGGAGATGCAGGTCTCACT
>CAZGEP010000048.1:0-28655 GCA_964524955.1 uncultured Planctomycetota bacterium
AAAATCACGAAGGGTTCAGCGGTTGATGACCCATTCCATTTTTCGGGTGTATTCCGGCAGTGACCTGATCGGCGTGGAACTCGGCGGAGCCCTTAAGAATGTCATTGCCGTGGCCGCCGGTATCTGCGACGGGTACGGGTATGGAGACAATACCAAAGCCGCGCTGATTACGCGCGGTCTGGCCGAGATGGTTCGGCTGGGCACTGCACTGGGAGCCAGATCTGAGACTTTCTCAGGGCTTTCCGGCATCGGAGATCTGATTACCACCTGTATCAGTCCGCATGGTCGGAATCTGGCGTTCGGGCGGGAAATCGGCCGGGGAAAATCTGTGGACCAGGTTCAAAAGGAGACGGAAAAAGTGGCTGAAGGCGTCTGGACTTCCAGGGCTGCGCTGGCGCTTGCGCGCAAACACAATGTTGAAATGCCGATTACCGAGCAGATGGCTGCGATCCTTTTTGACGGCATTCCGCCGGCCGAAGCCGTCAAGAGCCTGATGGAAAGAGAGTTGAAGGAGGAATTTGTATGATCAAAAAGCTCCTCGCTGCAGCCTTTGTTATTCTCGGGCTTGTGATCATCGCATCGCTGCTCAAGGGGAGCGTTTACACAGTCGAAAAAAAGTCTGAACGGTGGCAATACATTATTATTCATCATAGCGCGACTTCTTCCGGAAGTGCATCGGAATTTGATAAGTATCACCGGGAGCAGAAAGGCTGGGATGAGCTGGCCTATCATTTTGTAATCGGAAACGGAAACGGTGCTCCGGACGGTCTGGTGGAGACCGGCACCCGCTGGCTGAAATCCAAACATGGCGCACACGCGGGAAATATTGAGATGAATGATATCGGCATCGGCATCTGCCTGGTGGGTGATTTTGAGAAGGAGCATCCCACGCCCAAACAGATTGCGTCTCTGAAGAAGCTGCTTCGCAGGCTGATTTCCGAATACAATATTCCACTGTCTCATATTATCGGGCACCGTCAGGTGTATATGGGCAAGAAACACACGTTATGCCCGGGAAAACATTTGGATCTGAAAACGATCAGGAATGAGTTGAGAAATGAAGCAAAGTAACAGCCAAATTGAAAAACCAGTGATCTCCGATGCCAGGGAGATTCGAGACATCCTTTACGATCTCAGTCAGCAGAATCTCCTGCTGGCAAGATCGATTGTTGAAATAATGGAAAATATCCGGGAGTTTGTAGTATATCGATCCGCGCAGGGAACGATTGAGGCCTGCTGCGCTCTGACCTTGTGGTGGGAAGAAGAAGCGGAGATCCGCAGTCTTGCCGTACGGGAGAAGGCCAGAGGAGAGAATGTCGGTGCACGGCTGATTGATTTCTGCCTGGGCGAAGCCCGGAGCCTGGGAGCGAGCAGGGTCTTTACCCTGACATATATTCCGGACTATTTTAAGAAATTCGGTTTTCGATTAATTGACAAAGATTCTTTGCCCAGAAAGATTTGGACCATTTGCACCGCGTGTCCGAAATTTCCGGATTGTGATGAAACAGCGCTTGTAAGGGAGATAGGTAATGAGTAAATATGTTGTTATTGTAGAATCACCGGCCAAATCCAAGACCATCAACAAATTCATGGGAAAGGACTACACGGTCACAGCATCGTACGGTCATGTCAGGGATTTGCCTGTAAAAAAACTGGGAGTGGATATTGAAAACGGATTTAAACCCGAGTACGTGATTTCCAAGGGCAAGAAAAAAACTGTTACTTCGTTGAAAAAAGTGGTGAAAAGCTGTGAATGTGTGTACCTGGCCCCGGACCCGGACCGGGAGGGAGAAGCCATTGCCTGGCACCTGCTCGAAGCACTGAATGTGCCCGAAGAAAAAGCCTTTCGTGTGACCTTTAATGAAATTACGCGCCGGACCGTTAGCAAGGCGTTTCAGAGTCCGGCCAAAATTGATATGAATAAAGTGGATGCTCAGCAGACGCGCCGGATTCTGGACCGGATCGTGGGCTACAAACTGAGTCCGCTGCTGTGGAAGAAAATTGCCAAGGGACTGAGCGCCGGACGGGTCCAGTCTGTGGCCGTCCGCTTTATCGTGGAACGGGAAAAGGAAATCGAGAAATTCAAACCCGAAGAATACTGGAAAATTACCGCCAACCTGACCTCGCAGGATGACAGCAAACCGGAAGATTTTTCAGCGATCCTGCGTGAGTTTGACGGCGAGAAATTCAAGGCAACTAAAGGCGAGGAAGCCGAAAGCATCGTCAGTCAGCTTAAGGGTGCTGAGTATGTTATCAGCTCGATAAAAAAGAAAGAGCAGAAAAACCGGCCCAAACCCCCGTTTCGAACCAGTACACTTCAGCAGACAGCAGCGAACCGGCTTCACTTCTCAGCCAAGAAAACCATGATGGTGGCCCAGCAGCTGTACGAAGGTGTTGAGCTGGGAGAAGAGGGATCTATCGGATTGATTACCTATATGCGTACCGACTCCTTCCGGATTGCAGCCGAGGCGCTGGAAGATGCCCGAAAGCTGATTGATTCGAATTATGGAAAAGATTATCTGCCGGAAAAACCCAATTTCTACGCATCCGGAAAATCCGCGCAGGAGGGCCACGAAGCCATTCGGCCGACGGATGTCACCCGGACCCCGGAGGAAATCAAAGACTTTCTGAGTACAGACCAGTACAAACTGTACAACCTGATCTGGAATCGGTTTGTGGCCAGTCAGATGACCCCGGCCCGACTTGCGCTGACTGCGGCGGACATCCAGGCTGGCAAAGGCGTTTTCCGTGCCAATGGACGGGAAGTGATTTTTGACGGCTACACAAAGCTCATCAGTCTGACCAGTGACGACCAGTCCCAGGTACTGCCCGCGCTGGATACCGGTGAAAAACTCGATTTGCTCAAGCTCGATCCAACCCAGCATTTCACACAGCCGCCTCCCCGGTATACGGAAGCCAGCCTGGTCCGGCTGCTCGAAAAAAAGAGAATCGGCCGTCCGAGTACCTATGCCACCATTATCTCCACTATTCAGCAGCGGGGCTATGTGCGCATGGAAAAACGACGTTTCTTTGCCACAGACCTGGGCACACTGGTCAACGACAAGCTCGTGGCCTATTTTCCCAGGATTCTGGACGCTGGATTTACCGCGGACATGGAGAGCCGTCTGGACAGTATTGAAACCGGCGGTGCGGACAGCACACAGACTCTTAAGGAATTCTACGATCCATTCCTGAAAGAACTGGATTATGCCAAGGAAAACATGGAGTCTGCCAAGAACACCGAACATTCGGAAGAGAAATGTGAGCTTTGCGGTAAGCCCATGTTGATTCGGTGGTCCAGAAAAGGTAAATTTCTGGGTTGTTCCGGTTTTCCGGAATGCAAAAGCACCAAGAATCTTGGAGATGACGGCGAACCTGCTCAGGAACTCGAAGAGAAATGCCCGGACTGCGGAGCGCAACTGGTGATCAAGACAGGCCGCAGGGGAAAATTTGCTGCCTGCCCCAATTATCCGGAGTGCAAGAATTCCTTTTCCCTGAACAAGGAAGGAAAGCCGATTATCCTGGAAAAACGGGAAATCGAATGTGATAAGTGCGGAGGCACCATGATTCTGCGCGCCGGACGACGTGGGCCGTTTTTCGGATGCAAGTCCTATCCCAAATGCAAAAATACCAAATCTCTGGCCGAAGTGGACGGGAAGAAAGACGAAAAGAAGGACGAAAAGGAAGAAGCGGGCAAGGACAAGGAAGAAAAGAAAGAATAACCCGTGAAAGCGTACCTGGGATTTATTCCGTTCGGCATTGCAGCTGTTCCTGCTGGAATTGCTGTTGTCTACCATGAATTTTTCTCCAAAGGGTGTATGGACGGAATCGGATTTGTTCTCTTCGCAATGCTTGCGTTCTCGCTCAGTGGTCTGCTGAACGTTATCTACCTTGTATTTGTTGCCCTGAACCGAAACACTTATTTTTCCTTTCCAGATCGGAAGCAATCCATTATTGCAAAAATCGGACTTACCATTTCTTTGATACTGCTGGCTGTTAAGGCTGTGTCCTTTCTGAGTATTATGGTAAAAAACAGCTGATAAATGATCAGCTTACTGACGGCATTTTTTTAAAACTCAGTTTGAACAACAAAAAGAAAGTGAATTGGACAGGATTTACAGGATGAACAGGATAAGGACGTAATCGGTGTCGGCTGTTTCTGATTTCTTAAAAGACGATATCGATTCCGATAGCGATACCGACAGCGAGAATATCTCAGATGGATAATTCGTTCACTTATATGTGGGGAGCAGTACTAAGAAACAGTCATGGGACGGTGTTCGGGGCATTCAGAAAATCATCGCAGCTACTTATACGCATTTGTCTTTTGTGTAGACAACCTCTTTGAGTTCTGAAATTGACTTGGTAATGAAACTGGTTCCCACAAAGACAGCTCCGATAATCCAGTAGATCCCCGCTACAACCATTTTTGCCAAGAGATTGAATTCATCAGGTAGCAAAATTAACAGACAGAAACCCAGTATAAAAAAAAACGCACCTGCAAAAAAAGAAAGCTGACTCAGACTGTATTTATCATTTTTCGCTATGGAATTCATTTTCAATCCTTTCAGTAATGGTTTCATCAAAAACGCATAAAGCCGTAGTGTTGCGCCGAAAAAAGTATAGTCAAGTGTATAGATTTTTCCAATGAATTTCGGGTAGATACCTCCATTGACCATAGAAACCCATTGACAATAATTCATCATGGTTGTACAATGAGAGCCCTGATATGAAAAGAGAAGGAATCGGCAATTGAAAATTCACGAAGTCAAACAGAATGGAACGTTTTGGACGGAGATGGCGGAGTTGTTTCCCGATGCTGATGCCTGGCTTTGCAATCCGGACAGAATCACGAACCTTTATAAGGAGTGAGATCATGAAACAGGTTTTTGGATTGATTTGGTTTGCTGGACTTGCAGTTATCTTTTTTGCCTGCCCGGTTCAGGGGGCAGACAAGACCGGTGCCATCAGCGGACGGATTTCTCCCAAAGGTAGCGAGATTCGCATTATTGCCAAGCTCGCGGGAACCGAATATCGGAAAAAAGGAAATATCAAGGGGGAGGTTGTATTGAAAAACGGTGGTGAATTCAGCATCAAGGGATTGCCGCCGGGAAAATACGATCTGCTTTTCTTTCTTCAGGGAGCGTCAAAGAAGAAATATATGGCCAGCCGGTGGAGCGAGATTCATGTTGAGGCGGGAAAGACTACCAAGGGAATTAATTATCGGCTGACACCTGCCGGTTCTCCGCACCTTGTGGATGAAGTGCTGGTTGGATTTGACGGTATGGACGATAAGGCAGCCCGTACTATTCTTGAAAAGGCAGGCTGTACGGTCAAGAATCGTCCGTTGAAACTGGGAAATAGCACGGTATATACGGTAGATATTCCGGATGACAAGAGTGTCAAACAGATGATCGTCAAACTGACAAAAATCAAGGGTGTCAAATACGCGGAACCCAATGGGATTGTAACAATCGATGTAAACTGATTTAACATTCAAATCAGTGCGTTGGTTGTTTTATTTTCATAGATCAAACAGGAGATTGATTCTGTATGAAATTCTGTACAGTCATTAACTGCATGGACGGTCGGGTTCAGGTACCGGTCATTGAATATCTTCAGCAGCGGTTTGACGTTGAGAACGTGGATTGTATTACAGAGCCCGGTCCCAATCGCATTCTCGCGGAACGCACAGATGCGTTCCTGCTTGAGAGCATTGAAGAGCGGCTTCGGATTTCCGTGCAGGCGCATAATTCCGTGGGAATTGCAGTTGCCGGGCACGCTGACTGTGCAGGGAATCCAGTGGGTGAGAAAGAGCAGCAGATTCATACCGCAAAAGCGGTTGAGGCTGTCCGCAATCTGTACCCGGATCTTCCGGTGCTCGGGCTGTGGGTGAATGAGCAGTGGGGGGTAAGAGAGCTTACAGACCTTTGAGAGAGCAGGGAAAATTATGATTACAGAAAAACTGTCAGCCTGTATTGCAACGGACAAGGTCGAAGCGTCTCGGGATTCAAACAGTTTTTCAAGGGATGAAGGATAAGTTATGAGTAATACTGTCTGTATGCGATCCGCTGTTAGTCAGGACGTAAATCTGCTGGCGGATTTCAATTGCCGTATGGCTCAGGAGACGGAAGATAAACAACTGGATCCGGAAACGGTGCGACGCGGTGTGGCTGCCATGTTTGAAGATACCCGTCGGGGGTTTTATCTGATTGCGCAGCGCAACGGACAGCCGGTCGGCTCCCTGATGATCACCCGCGAGTGGAGCGACTGGCGCAACGCCGACTTCTGGTGGATTCAGAGCGTGTATGTATTGCCTGAATGCCGTAAGCAGGGCGTGCTCCGCGCTCTTTTTGATGAGGTACGGGTAAAAGCCCGGGAAACACAAACGGTTTGCGGCCTGCGTCTGTATGTGGAAAAAGAAAACCGCAACGCCCAGACAGCCTACGGCTGTCTGGGGATTTCCGAGGCCCGGTATCGAATGTTTGAGGAAATATTTAATGATGAGTGCTGACCGATCTGTTGAACCGGTTGAGTTTGATGTTCTGGATGGATATCCCGGAGTCTGTTCTGTTACACGGGTTACACCGGAAGATGGTTTTTATGTTCATACGTATTATGATGTCTGCCCGTTCAGTCCCTCGGGCAGGTATCTTCTCTGCAGCCGACTGCCGTATCAGGACCGTCCACCGGTGCACGGAGATACCGCGGATACGGCCTTGCGGCAAAAAACTACGATCATCCGCCCGAACTTCCAACCGGTGCTGCTGCGGATCAGGGGATTTGGAAGACCGATCTTCAGACCGGAGATGCCGAACTGCTGCTCAGTCTGGCGGATGCTGCAGCCGCAATTCCCGAATCCTGCCCGTGGCCGGATGGCACCTTTTATTTCTGGCATTCCAAGTTTAATCTTCAGTCATCACGGATCATGGTGGTCCTGCGCTGTCTTTTTCCCGATGGTTCCGGTGGTCGCAACGTGAATGTGTTTACACTTAACCCGGATGGAACCGATCTGGTGCGCACGTACAGCAATCCGGTATGGGGACACGGCGGCGGTCATCCCAACTGGCATCCGGACGGCCCCCATCTGCTTCGAAACCTTCGACCGGACGGAGATGCGGACAGGCTCTGCAAGGTACCGATTGACGGCGGTGTTCCGACAGTGATGAGTCAAACTATTGAGGGCGGTGGTCATCCCACGATTGAGCCCGGTGAGAAGTATATTATTACGGATGCCATGTACGTAGACAACGGCCCAAGGGTAAACATCCGTTTGATTGATGTCAAGGAGCAGCAGGAAGAATCGGTCTGCATTATGCCCACATTGCCGCGCGCGGACCGGATTTTTAACAGTGAACTTCGGCTGGACGGCCATCCGGCATGGGACCGGGACTTTAGGCGGATTTGTTTTCAGGCTGCGCCTCAGGGAGACCGGCAGCTTTTTATTGCCGATATTTCGGATTGATATATCTGAAATCATAAAACGAAATCAGGTGTTTTACCGTCTAAATTATTGAAATTCAGTTGCGTCTGTACGAACACAGGATATATTGAATGGGTATGAATGGGTCTTATATTTTGTTAACCGGAATTAAACCATGAACCGGATTTCATCGCTTAATCAAACAGAGGAAAGAGGGGCCGCGCTGATATTTGTGCTCTTTCTCGTGATTCTGCTTGCGGTTATTGTGGGAGAACTCGCGTATTCTGGAAGCCTGGCCATCCGAATGGCCAATAATCATAAGGACAGTCTGACGTCACGATATGCTGCAATTTCAGGTTTTAATTATGGGAAATACCTGCTCCTGAATGATTTGGAAGAACCCGAAGATGATTCAGAAACGGATACGTCTGATCTGAACACGGATTCACTCACAGATGGGTGGGCGGAAGATATGATACAGAATGTCGGGAATACCACGATCAGACTGAAAATTGAGGACGGTGAATCCGGAATAAACATCAACAAGCTGGCCGAGAAACAGAACTCACAACTGAAGAAGCTGTTTGAAGAAATGGTTAAAGAATCTGGAGGAACGACTGAAGATGTGAAAAAGATAATTGAATTCATTAAGGGAAAACAGGGGAATACACAGCGGTATATTCTTTTTCCGGAAGCGCTCCGCAATGTGGAAGGTGTCTCTGAGAACTTTATTACGTCTGATTTTGCCCGGAATCTGTGCTGCAACTCCAGCGGAAATATCAACCTGAACACGGCACTTGAACCGATTCTTAAACTGCTTTTTGTTCCGGATTCGGATATCACGGAATTTCTGGAAGAACGAGAGAATATTCCGTTTAAACAGGCTCCCCGCAAACCGCAGCTGAAGGAGCAGTACAAGAAACTGATTACATTTAAGAGCGAATATTTCCGGATTACCGTTGACGTCAGCGTGTCGAACCGAAATTATACGACCACGCATGTTTTTTTTGTCCGACGTGACCGGAAGAAGAAAAAAATAGACGAACTGTACACAAAAGAAAAGTACACCAAGGGAGCAATTAAGACGGAAGAGGAGGCTTTGGATGGACAGAACCCTTCAGGTCTATCTTATCAAAGGCTGCCGTAGGTTTTTTCTGATCAACCTGCTGTGGGGGGGGCTGGTATTCATTTCGCTGCTGGCAATTGCCGGTTCGGTTTTTCTTTTGGTATCCAGCATGACCGGCTCGCAGTTCTCTGCTTTCTGGGTGGTTGTGATTGCGGCTGTCTCGGGGTTTCTCTTGTCCATGATCTATGCATTGGTAACGATCCCCTCATTGTACAGGACCGCGGTTCGAATTGACAGACTGGGTAAAACCGGAGATCTGTTTCATACTGCCTGGGAATTCTCTGAGCAGAGAAGAGGTTCCGCGTTCAGACGGCCTTTGCTGAAAAAGGCGAGTACGCTCAGCCAAAACCTCTCTGTCGGCAAACTCATACGCTTACCCTCAGGCACATTTTTTTTTCCAGTAACAGCCGCACTGATTGTATTGTTTTTGCAGTTACTGCCTTTTTCTCAGCAACCGATGTATTCCAGTAATATGCAAACGGTTACCGAGTATCAGGAATTCAGTTCGGAGGAAATTCGACGTTTTCGCGAAACATCACTGGAACGTCTTTCTGAGAAAGACAGAAAACGGCTGATGGCCAAGGGTAAGGCGACAGTTGCAGCTGTAAAAAAGAGTGAAAACGGAAAAGGTGTTGAAGATACTCATATGGGGTACAATGGCGAGAGTTCGGAACATGTTAAAACAAAAGAACCGGACAAGAGTGCAGCTGAACGCCAGGGAGGAATGGGGGATGGCACCGGGGAAGACGGTCGGTCTGAAAAGGATTCGGTATCTTCGGGTACGTCCGTGCCCGACAAATTGACCGGAATTGAGATAAAGGCTTTTCATCCGGACACGGCAGACAGTCAGGGTTCGCAGGATAAATATTCGAAATTTATCTTTTCATCTCCCTCCCAAGTTGATATAATTATCAAACAGGACAGAATACCTGGTGTTTACCATGACGTTTTAAAACGGTACTTTACCGGCAACTGATTTTTCGTTCTGATCGTGGTTCTGTCCGTCAATCAAACGTATTGAAACATCATAGTATCTCAAATTGCCGAAACGCTGAACAGGAGGATTTATTATGATAGTCCAGTGTGCCAAGTGTCAAAGCTCTTTTAATATCAAGGACTCACTCCGGGGAAAGAAACTCAGATGCAGTAAGTGTCAGGCAATTATTGATACCAATCTCTGTGAAGTCAAGGAAGAACAGCCGAAGGCACCGGACCAGGGATTGATCCAAATCCAGGATAAAATTGACGAACATGATTTTGACATCGCGAGCGTTCAGGAGCGAATGGACGGACTTGAGAAGAGACTTGAGGATGTTGGAGGAGGGGGAGGCGTTTCAGAGCAGGATTTGAGCGATATTCTAAACGATATTTCAGAATTAAAAGAAGCAAAGACCCAGATTCTCACTGAGCTTCAGCAGGTAACGGAAACGGTTGGTTCGTTATCCGAGAAAGTTGAAGCGCTTTCTTCTGCAGAAAAACCTGCTGTCGAAGCACTGTCCGAGGAAGCATTAATTCTTCAGAAACAAAATGAGGGAAAGTTGAATACGCTTGCAGAGATGGTGGCCGAGTTGAGCGCGAAAGTTTCCTCTATGAGCACTCCTGTCCAGACAGAGACTGTTGAAAAACAGGAGTCACCTTCGGTTCCGGATGCGGCCCCGGCAGAGAACCTTGAGCCTGTATCTGAAGCGATTCAGGAATCGGACATTGACCCACCATCTCAAGAAGAGTCTTCAGACATGGATGAAGATGTGCAGGCCTCGGTTGAACCTGTTGAAGAACCGGATGAAAGGGATTCTGCCGTGATGGACGCGGAAGTTGAACCTGCTGAAGAAGCGGAAGATGACCTGGGTGAACCGGAAACCGAGGATGAGAAAGCCCCCGAAGCTCAAGAAACGGAAAAGGTTATGGATGAGGACGCAGACGAAGAACCGGAATTTGAAACAGACGAAGAACCGGAATTTGACGCCGAAGAAGAACCGGAACTTGAAGCAGACGAAGAACCGGAGGTTGAAGAAACGGCTGAAGTTGTCGATGAGGCAGAAGACGAAGAACAGGAAGAACCCGTAGAGGATCCGGAGTCTGAAGAAGCAGCTGAAGTTGTTGATGAGGCAGAAGACGAAGAACCCGAGGATCCCGAAGAGGAAGAGATCAGCGACGATGACATCGAAGAAGAGGATGATGAGGAAATCGAAGATATCGAGGACGAAGACGAGGCAGAAGAATCTGAGGACGAAGGTGAAAAAAAGAAAAAACTGCCGAGTACAACACGAACCTCCCGCATTCAGAAGGCAAAGGAAAAGAAAAAGGGGTTCTTTGGCGGTTTATTTGGTAAAAAATAACAATGAGGATAGCTTTCTTTGATTGCGTCAACGGTATTTCCGGGGATATGTTTCTCAGTGCTGCGGTTGACGCAGGTGTTGACACAGACGTACTCAATCATACCTTTGACTCCATCTTCCATGGCAAGGTAACGGTTTCATTCAACCGGGTGATGTCCGGGCCTATTTCCGCTCTCCAGCTTGATGTAACGGATCATACCGAAAAGAGATGGAAGCATTATCATGATATTGTTGATGTAATTAAGGCATCCGGTCTGGATAAACCGGTTGTTTCAACCGCGCTGTCTATTATCGATCGGCTTGCTGATGCCGAGGCCCGGGTACACGGGATTGAGAAGGCAGCGGTCCATTTTCATGAAATCGGCGCCGTGGATACCCTGATAGACGCTGTGGGTGCAGCGGTTTGCATCCATCACTTGAATGTAGAAAAGGGTTTTTCCACTCCCATTGCTGTCGGTTCCGGCACCATTACATGTGCTCATGGTGAATTGCCACTGCCGGCTCCGGCTACCGCCGAGATACTCAAAGGCGTTTGCGTGGTTCGCAGGGATATCAATGTCGAATGTACCACTCCAACCGGTGCGGCATTGATTCGGGAGTTCGCCTCGGATTTCTGCTCATCCCCGTCTGTTGTACTGGAATCCATCGGATACGGCGCAGGAACTCGGTTGCCTGAAAAAGGCCGGACAAATGTATTTCGAATATTGATCGGATCTCTGGCGAATGAAGTTGCACCAGAAACGGTTGTTATAGAGGCCAACATCGACGATATGACTCCGGAACAGTTGGCATACGCGGAAGAGAGAATCTTTGCCTCCGGTGCCCAGGATGTATGGCACGCTCCTGTTGGCATGAAAAAGGGGCGAACCGGATGTATGCTTTCCGTATTAACGGTTAAGAGTAAATTACAGGAAATTTCGGATATGGTCTTTGAACAGACGTCTACATTTGGACTTCGCTGGTATCCAGTTTTTAAGAAAGAGCTGGATCGGGATTTTGTTGATGTCCAGACCGATTACGGTGTCGTACGCGGCAAACGTGCATTGAAACAGGGAGTTCCAATCACGGTTTCACCGGAATACGAAGACTGTAGAAAACTGGCCGAATCCCGGAATATCCCACTCAAAGAAGTTATCGCCTCGTTTTATAAATCTCTCGACTAACCCGCTTGGTGAAATGAATAAATGGTTGCTGAAATGAAATCTTCGCTTGCAGTAGGAACCGGTGGGCTCATCGGTTTGGTTTTATATTGATTTTCAAGGCGGATAAATACAATTGTACCAATTGTATTTTTAGGTAGGCCTAACAATGAATGAAAAAAATGTATTAATATCTGATCCACAGTCCGAGGCTTGCGATTATCCGGTTACGATCGGCACCGGAATTCTGAATCGAGTTGTTGAAGATCTTCAGGGGGGGGCTCAACGGCTGTATGTTCTTACAGATGAGAATTGCCGCAAGGCCGGACATTTGGATGCTTTGGTCGGCAATTCCGGTGCGACAAGCTATGTGATTGATCCACCCGGCGAAGTTTCCAAGAATATGAAAACGGTTCTTTCTATTATTTCGGATATGGAAACCAAGAAGTATGGACGGGATTCACTGCTGATTGCTTTGGGCGGAGGAACTGTAGGGGATATTGGCGGGTTTGCTGCAGCGATATTTAAACGGGGGATTGCTTGCGTTCAGATTCCGACAACCACCGTGTCTCAGGCCGATTCTGCCGTGGGTGGAAAGGTAGGGGTGGATTCTGATCTGTCCAAGAATGCATACGGCGCATTCAAAAATCCAGTTAAGGTTTATGTGGACACCGCAGTGCTGCAAACTCTGGATGATCGCCATTACCGGGCTGGACTGGTTGAATCCATCAAGCATGGTATGATCGCGGACAGCAGCTATTTTGAATTCTTTGAAAACGAGCTGGACCGGATTCTGGATAAAGATCCTGACGTGCTTGCGCATCTGGCGGAAAAGAACTGCGCAATCAAGGGCAATGTTGTGGCACGGGATCCACTGGAAATGAATCTCAGAAGCATCCTGAATTTCGGTCATACTATTGGGCATGCTGTGGAGTCTGCGAGCGGGTATCGGATGCTGCACGGTGAAGCAGTGGCCCTCGGAATTCTGGGGGCTTGCCGAATCAGTGAACAGTATGGTCTTCATGGTTCAGATATACGCAAACGGGCAGCAAGTATATTCTCGCGAATGAAGCTGACACTGACCATTCCAGAGACCATGGACATTTCCGTTTTGGTTGACATTATGAAACGGGACAAGAAAGCGGTCAATGCGCAGCCGCGGTTTGTGCTGCTCAAGTCGTTGGGGCAAACCGCTGTTTCGGATGGCAGGTATGTGCATGCTGTGGAGCCGGAACGGATCGAACATGTTCTTTCCGAATTAATCAACGATGTTTAAGTAGAGGAGTTCTGAGTATGTATCGTAAAGAAATCAAGGTGCTGGATTGTACTATACGCGATGGTGGTTTGATGAACAAGTGGCAGTTTGACGATGATTTCGTCTCTGCGGTATATCAGGCGTGTGTTCAGTCCGGAGTGGATTATATGGAAATCGGATACCGAAGCAGTGAATCCGCTTTTTCACGGGATGAGAACGGACCATGGAAATTCTGTGACGACAAAGACCTGGCCCGCATCGTTGGGGACAATGACACGGACCTGAAACTCTCTGCCATGGCAGATATCGGCCGAATTGAGTTTGATGATATCCCGGCATGTGCAGACAGTTTGCTGGACATGATCCGTGTGGCCTGTTACGTGCATCAGATTGACAAGGCCATTGCGCTGGCGGAGCATTGTATTGACAAAGGGTACGAGGTGACCATCAACCTGATGGCTGTATCCAAGGTCATGGAACGCGACCTGGACGAGGCTCTGAAAGATGTGGCCAAGAGCCGGGTACCCATATTTTATATTGTAGACAGTTTCGGAACCATGTACTCGGAACAGGTGCATGCGCTGGCTGCAAAATATCAGGCCGCGCTGCCCGGAAAAACCATCGGCTTCCATGGGCATAATAATCTGCAGCTGGCATTTGGGAATACGATTGAGGCTATTCGAAAGAACTGCAATATTCTGGACGGTTCCCTGTTGGGGATTGGTCGCGGAGCCGGAAATTGTCCTCTTGAATGTCTGATGTCCTTTCTCAAGAATCCCAAGTTTGATCTGCGACCGATTGTCGAGGCTATTCAGAATCAGATGATTCCGCTTCAGAAGAAAATTACCTGGGGATATCATATTCCATATATGATTACCGGCAGCATGAACGAGCACCCTAGAAGCGCCATGAAGTGGATGGATTCGGATAAGCGTGATGATATTGTAGCGTTTTATGACCAGATGATTGACATCGATGAACTGGAATAAAACCGGTAAAGAGAAACCATACGTTGCAGTGGTAATGACGCAGGAGAATTGCAAATGACACAGTTGGAATTATTTAATCAGACCTGTGCGCATGAACCGCATGAAAAGTTCCTGTTTTATGCGAGTTTCACACCGGATGCCAGAAAGGCGATTATAACTCATTTGGGGCTGGACGAAGATGCTGACATTCGTGAGAGTCTGGATATGTTCAGCCCTTCCGCAGTGAACCTGCGCAATCCCCGGACAGCAGAAAAATCAGATTTCACCCAATATTATGAAGATGTTGATCAACCTGAAGGTTCGTATATTGACAGTATCGGAGTCCTCCATGTTCCAGGAAGTATGTATCACTTTACGCACTACGTTAGTCCGCTGAGAAAGGCAACTTCCCTTTCGGAGGTCGAAGATTTTGAGTTTCCCGACAACTCCAATGCAAGCGATGAGCACATGAAGGAAGAAGTGGATGCAATCCACGCCCGGGGAAGGGTTGCACAGTTATCAGTTACACATATGTACGAAGAGGCATGGCAGGTTCGGGGCTACGAGGAATTTCTGATGGATATGCATGCGAATCCTGAAATCTGTGAGTTTGTTCTTGACCGGTTCACAGAGCGAAATATCCGAAGGGCTGAGGCTGCTGCACGCGCTGGTGTGGATCTGCTTCGAACCGGAGATGATGTGGCCAATCAGCAGAACATGATGTTTTGCGTTGATCACTGGCGGAGATTTATCAAGTCCAGATGGGCAAAGGTATACAGTGCAGCCAAAACCATTAATCCGGATATTAAGATCTGGTATCACAGTGACGGCAACATCGAAGCGATAATACCAGAGCTGATTGAGATCGGTGTGGATATCCTCAATCCAGTGCAGCCTGAATGTCTGGATCTGCTTCCCCTGAAAAAAGAATATGGCGATCAGCTGGTCTTTGACGGAACCATCGGAACCCAGACCACCATGCCCTTTGGCACTCCGGAAGATGTGAGGAACTGCGTTATGGAGCGAAAAGAGACGCTGGGGCAGGACGGTGCTCTGATCCTTTCTCCCACCCATATTCTGGAGCCCGAGGTGTCACCGGAGAACATGGTTGCCTTCTTTGACGCATGTAAATAGCAAAACCGTATTAAAAAAACTGCGGCAGACTACCTTTCATGTTCTGCCGCAGTTTTTTTTGTTTACAGATTGTTGAATTAGAATTTCAAGGTTAAACCCGCCATAAAATTGGTTCCGGGTTCATTCTGTCCGGAACCATGATAACGGTAATCCTTATTAAACATGTTTTCCACTGCAGCTGTCAGGGTCATGCCTTTTCTGAAATTCCAGCCGCCGCGCAGATTGAAGAGCGCATATCCGGGTGTGCCTTCCGGCGGAATCCGCTGGGTGTCCCGTTCATCACTATTGGAGAGTTTATCCGCGTCTGCAGCCATGTCACTGGAAAACTCAACCCATGTCCTGCTGTCTGGATTTGCCCAGCGAACGCCCAGGTGCGCAGTAGGGGGCATTAGTCTGGTCAGGGCATATCTTTTCTTGTCTGCATTGGATGTCGGGTATGTATCCACTTCTCCATAAATCCATGTCAATGCACCGAAGAGGGTGAACGATGGATAGAAGTCATATGCCGCATTCAGTTCGATACCATGTACATAGCCATCGCCTGAATTCCGTTTGGTTACTTCATCATCGCCACCAATAACATTGCCGGTAGGTGTTCGTGTGATCTGATCATCAATGATTGTGTAAAAGTATACGGCCTGTGCCCGCACCAGTTCGTGCGAGGTCTTTAGCCCGATCTCTGAAGTGATGTATTTCTCCGGATCCAGATCCGGTGACGGCGTTTCGATTTCATTGCTTCTTGCAGAATCCAGACGGGTCAGGTCAGAAAGGTTGGGGGCACGGAATCCCTGAGAAACCCCTGCAAAGACATTCCATTTGCCGGCTTCATCAATCTGATACCTCAGGCGAAGGCTTCCGGTGAAAGCGTTATAAGACTCTGAGAGAGATTCTTCATTTCCAGTATTTGGATCCTCAAACTTGCCTGCATCCGCATGAATATACGTGTACCGAAGCCCCGGAATTAATTCGAGGCGATCCATAACCTGGATTTCATTCTGAACGAAAATGCCAAAAGTGGTGTATGTGCTGTCATCAGCAACCGGTCCCTGAATTGCTGTGGATTTCAGCGACCCGTCCGCATTGTAAGATCGTTTATACGTATCCACAAAGTCATGATAATAATCGATACCGTAGGTCCAGTTGCCGAATGATGTTTCGGTTCCAGCTTGGATCCAGAAACCCAGCGTGTTTACATCAAAGCCCTGGACATCGCCTTTGTCATCCTTCTTGATTCTGGATCGTTCCTCATCATGGAGTTGATGAGAAAGACTGACCTTGAAATTGTTGAGAAATGAAGTGAGTTCCTTATCATGGAACTGAATGTAAGTAAGATGCCGGTTCTGATCAAAGACGCGCTTCTTTTCATTTCCCACAGCTGTGCCGGCCCAGCTCTGTGCATAGATGGTTTTGTGCGTACGCCAGATATCTTCCTGGTTTACGGTTTGATGACACAGTGTAATGGTGGAGTCGCTCGTAATGCGATAGTCCATCTTGAAGTCAGCATCCCATTCGTGGTATCCGGTGTTGGGCTGTCTTCCAATATTCCTGCCGCCGTCCATGTCTCCGTAATCCTTGAATACGCCGCCAGCCAGGAGCCCGAAACGATTATCCTTGGTGAACTCAATTTCAGCTCTTCCAGTATGGGACTGTTCCGCACTTGCAAACCTGTAGCTCAGCGCAGGACTCCAGTCCAGTCCCTGTTTGTAACTGACAGCAGATCGGGTCACGGCATTGACTGTACCGCCGATCGCATCGCTTCCGTATAGAACAGAACCCGCCCCTTTGACCACTTCGATCCTGTTGATGGATGACGGATCAACCGTATTCCAGTACTGGTTGGGACCAGGCCTGAAAACCGAATTGTTTAAACGGATTCCATCAATGAGAAAAAGAGTGCGAAAGGACGTAAAGCCCCGAATATAGGGCGAACCATGACCATGTGCTGTTTTCTGGACCAGAACACCTGGTGTGTATTTCAGTGATTCAGGAACAGAACGGGAAAGAAGACGCTCGTGTATGTCTTTGCTGGTGATAAGGTTGATTGTGTTTGGCGTATGATAAGCATCTCTTTCCGTCCGGGTTGCTGTAACCACGAGCTGAGAAAGCTTGACCGGAGCCTTATCATCTATAGTGTTTTCCTTGTCTTTTCCAATAGTAAATGTCGTACAAGTAAAAACCAAACAACAGACAAGCCATAAACGCATACAAACACCTCCTTGTAAAAAATTTATCTGGCATATAAGCGCTGAATTCGTAAAAAGGTTCAGTAAAAAGATAAGAATTATCAGTGGGGGAGAATGGCAGTATTCGATTCACTGAACGTAATGAATTTCAATTCTGAGCGGCTGGGAACATAAGAGAATGTGACACGGATCCCCGTGTGTTCGTAGGGATTGTCAACAGGGGTAAGTGAGATAGAGGATGATTCTTTCTTGCTGGAAGAAATGAATTGATAGATCCAGTTTGAACCAGAACCGATCCAGAAACCGATTCCGAATGAAATAATACAAGCCGTTACAGTGATTCCTGCAACAGTCTGGCGCGTAATCGATTTCACATAGAACTCCTCGCAAAAAAAGACTGCTGTCATGATGACGTCTGAGACAGCAGTCTTCTCGTAAAAAAATAATCCGCTGTTATTGAGCTGAACGAACGAGTTTTTCCAGCCGCTTGCCGTATTCAATATAGGTCTCGTAGGCTGCGTTCGGATTGTCCGCCTGTTTGCCTTCGTGAATAATCGAGGACAGGTGGGGTTCAATGGAAAACCCGCCGTCATATCCGGAGCTGAGCAGACCGCTGACTACTTCTTTGACCTTCCCATCACCTTCTCCGGGATAGGTAAACCGGCACTTGTCTTCGTCTGTAAGAATACCATCCTTGATGTGAATGTAGACGATGTGCTCCCTGACCTTCTTGTAAAAATCAATGGGATCCTGTTTGTGCTCAACCACATTTCCGGTGTCGTAGATCAGCTTGAGGGAATCTGAGCCAACACGCTCAATCATTTCCAGTGAGTTTTCCGGGTTTTCGCCGGCCCACCCGGAGCAGTTTTCATGCGCCAGGATAATGCCCCCGTCTGCTGCGATTTCGCTCAGGCGTTTAATTCGCTTGAGTGCTTCTTCTTTCCAGTCTGTTTCGCTCCAGCCGTCATTGGGATAAGACATGATACGGATAAAGGAGGTGCCCAGTTTCTGCATGCGGGGGATTGCACGGTTGAGTTCTTCGATATCGGTTTCCAGCGGATTGGTGATTTTTCTTGCCCAGTTGCACAATTGTGAGGCAAAGCAGGATACGGTCATGTTGGCGTCACTGAGTTTGCCCACGCATTCCTCGAACTTTTCATCAGAGATGTCTGTGAAGTTGGTTCCTTCGATGTTCCGGAGTTCCATATGGGTCCAGCCGAGTTCTTTATGCGCCTTGATTTGAATATCCAGAGGTTTGCCGGCTTCGTCTGAGATACCTGAGAAAAACATCTTGATTCCTCCAAAAAAAGTTGTGTTTACATGATTGTAGTAAGCCGTACTGCGTTTTCAATTAGTTTCAGTGATTTTGCCGTCTTCAATCCAGATCATCCTGTGAGCAAGCGAGGCAATTTCTTTATTATGCGTAACAATGATGACTGTGGTTTTGTTTTCCGAGTTTTCGTGTAAAAGCAAATCCGTAATCGCGCTTCCAGTCTTTGAGTCAAGGTTACCGGTTGGTTCGTCACAGAGAAGCAGGGAAGGAGATTGAATCAGTGCGCGGGCAATGGCTACGCGCTGACATTCACCGCCGGAGAGCTGACAGGGCCGGTGTTCCAGGCGTTCCTTCAGTCCCAATCGTTCCAGAAGGTTACGAGCTTTTTCGGTTTTTTCTTTCGGTTTCATGGGCGTGTTGCGATTGCTGCTGATAACCAGGGGAACAAGTACATTCTCCAGGGCTGTGAAATCGGGCATCAGGTAATGGGCCTGAAAGACAAAGCCGATCTCGGTATTTCTCAGTTGCTCCCTTGCCCGGGTGGACAGGGACGACGATTTCCTGCCAAGGATTTCAAGACGTCCTTCTGAAGGAATATCAATCAGCCCCAGAATGTGCAGCAGCGTGCTTTTGCCTGCGCCCGAGGGGCCGCAGACCGAGACCAGTTCGCTCTGTTGTATATCCAGATTAATTCCCTTGAGAATTGAAACGCTTCGTTCACCTGCAAAACCGGTCTTTGTGAGCCCTGCCGTTCTGATTGCAGATGCAGTGTTTTCGTCATTCATAGGACAGTGTCTCAATGGGATTCAAGTGCGCGGCCTTTACGGCCGGGTATATGCTGGCGGCAACTGCTGTGAATAATCCGAAAAGCAGAATCATGCTTATTATAAACGGATCCATACTGTACGGAATCCGATCAAGGTAATACACGTCTTTTGGGAAAACACTCAATCCCGTGATTTGAAGAATTTCATTGACGTTTACAGTAATAAGGATTCCGATGATCAACCCGCTGAGAACTCCGGCAAGGCCCAGCAGAACTCCGGTCAGCAGAAAGATACGGACAATCCCTGCGGAACTCGCACCCATGGTGCGCATAATGCCGATGTCCCGGGTTTTTTCCGTTACCATGGTGCTGAGGGATGCGGCAACCGCGAACCCGGATATGATAATGGACAAGGCGATAATAATGACCATAATGCCTTCCTCATGCTGAACCGCTTTGAGAAAGTTGGCCCTGCGTTCTTTCCAGGTCATGACGGTGTACGGAGCGGTAATGTTTTTTTGAATCTGCGTTTTCATTCTCTCCAGCTGGCCGGGCGAGTCAATGGATACTGTGAATCCGGAAACATTTTTATCAAGTTTGAGGAATTCTTGACAGGTTTTCAGGTCCGCGATAACCATGTGTGTGTCCCACTCCACGTCTCCGGTCTTAAAGGTTCCGGCCACACGAAATAGACGGTTATACGATGTTGTGGTGTCCAGAGGAACCAGGATGCTGACCATGTCCCCTTCAAACAGCCCCATGCTGCTTTTCATCTCTGCGCCGACCAGAACGCCAGGATATCCGGATTCATCCGGTTTGAGTTTATCCTGGATCGTACCGGTTTGGCCAACAAAGAGTTCAATATCGCTGACATTCTTCTCTGTATTGTATCGGATCCCCCGTATGTAGCCGTAGTCCATGTACAGCTCATTCTGAATCACCATGATGGATTCGACATAGGGAGAACAGGCTGCAACACCCTTTGTTGAAAGGATTTCCTTTTCCAGTTTGTCGGGGGCGTCAATGCCTGAGATCCCGATACCCTGAACCGAGATGTCTGAAAGTGCGCCACGAACCCTCTTCTTGAAATCATCTGTGAATCCGTGCATTACTGAGAACACGACAATTAGAAACGCGACAGCCAGCGTTGTTCCTGTTACGCAGAGGATGTTGACTTTTCTGGAAAAGAGATATCTGGCTGCAAAAAAAGAGGCGTTCATGATTTTGAGTAAAGGCACCCGCAATAGTTCTGGCGAAACATGTTATGTTTTTTGCTCAATGCGACACTCTGCTGAAAACCATTGTCTTTCTTGAAATCATTCTCAAGAAAGGTGGTTTCGTATTCAGCCGCGAGCCGCGTTCCAATCTCAAATATTGTTTTCGAGTCTTTGTGAGGACTGACGGTCAATGTCGTGGTAAAGACATCGAATTCAGATCCGGAAAGTTCCGCGGTTTTGAGCAGACGGTGCTCAAAACAGGAATGACACCGAAGGCCACCCTCGGGCTCATTTTCCATCCCTGCGATATCTGTTTGCCAGTCTTGGTTCATGTATGACGAGGAAATCAGTTTTAATTTGCATTTGTCGGTGAATCGCTGCAGTTCATCCAGCCGTTTTCTCCATTCATCTTCCGGCTCAATGTTGGGGTTGTAGTAAAAAAGGGTCAGGTCGTAAGCATGACTCAGGCGCTGTACGGGAACTGTAGCGCACGGCGCGCAGCAGGTGTGGAGTAGCAGTTTCTTCATGATCAGACCGTTTCTTCTTGCGGGATGTCCGTTCCGGGGGCATCGGTAAAACAGGACAGAAATCCCTTGTTTCCATTTTTAGTGAGTCCGCTTACATCCATGCCTTTGTGTTCGGTAATGAAAACACCCGCGTTCTTCTTTTCGCAAAGGTCGAGTTTGTATTTGTGAATTTCCTCAAGTGGAATTTTATTACCGTTCGGATCAAAGACCATAATGACTTTGGGATGGAAGGGAGCGTTCTTATTCTGCTTCCAGACAATTCCCTTGAACTTGTTTGACAGAATGATCTGATCTCCGACTTGAAAAGGGGGAACACAATTCAAAAATATTGAAAAAAGATCCGGATCAAAGATGCGGCCCTGAGCGAATTTAATCATCATGGCAAGCGCCATTGCCGGATGGTAGGAATGGCGGTAAGGTCTTTCTGAAACCAGCGAGTCATAGATGTTCGTTATGTTTACCATTCGCGCAAAGACATGGATGTTTTTATCAGTGGGGGTGGGACGACCGTCAAGGAATTCTGCCGGATATCCGGTACCGTTGAAATTTTTGTGGTGAAGGATGGCAATGGTTCGGGCAACGGGAATTTCCCAACGCGACATCATGGCCCAACCCTTGACCGTGTGGGATTTAACTTCTTCAACTTCCTCCGGAAGAAGATTGCCGGGTCTTTCCAGTGTCAGCCGATTATACTGGTCTTCAGTCAGAATTACATCATCTGGTTTTTCAGGATTATAAAGTTGTTTATCAATGAAATTCTTCTGTTTTCTGGTGATTCGATTGGCATCGCTGATTTTGCGCACAATATCCATATACCGGGTGTTGACCTCTTTTTCAAGCATTTTCGTTTTAATTTCGGAAAAGTCTTCTTCGGTCAGGCGATGTTCGCGGTTGAGCAGTTCGGGTTCAATTTCCAGTTTGCCCAGGTCGTGGAGCATCGTTCCCATGAGCAACCGCTTGAGCTTTACCTTCTTCTCGCGCGGTGAATAATTTCGCAGAAGCTTTTCCTTCTCCTTCAGGTACTTGACGGACTTCATAAAAAGAAATCCAGTCAGATAGGTCACTCGGGAAAGATGGGCTTCAAGGCCTTCCACTGTGCCGAAATTACGAAAGCAGAGTTCAAGATTCGGGTTTTTTAGAAAATCCGCAATAATGTCGTCAAGAAGCTGGGAAAGGACCTGACCGACCTTTTGATTGAACTCGCTCTTGGAATCAAGGGTATCGTTTTTGATTGTTTCAAAGCTGGATTTGATAGAACTTTGAATCTTCTGCTGGATTCTGATGGAATGCTCAATCTCAGTATCAACGGCCTGTTCTTCCCGGCTTTCTTTGTGAAAGATCACCGGAATGGAGGAAAACCCCTTTTCTTTGAGCGTTAGAAGTACCTTCATGGAGCCCTGATTAAAGGCAAATCCGTGCGCAACTATCGGAGCAAGCTTGTTATTCATACCCGGGTGGATATTTTGCGAAGCATAGCATTCTTCGACTTTTCCCTCTTCGATTAAATTGATGATCTCATCAGTCTGTATGAACGGCATCAGTCAAACGTCTTAATTAAATGGCCTTTCAGAAATTCCAGTGTTTCTTTTTTGACCGGAATGGCTTTTGCCTTATAGGAATTATCTGCAAGATTAAACTTCATGCCATCAGTTACCTGATCTTTTCGCGTTCCCCACTGGTCCTGATACACGGTTACTTTTCCGGAGAGTACAAAAAGAACAGGAGAAGAAGGAATAAAATTGTCAATTACATAGTCGTATTTTCCTTTTGTTGTTTTTATTTTCTGGTTACCAATTTCAATCAGAGATTCGCCTTCACCAATGATGCGAACTCTGCCTTTGGCCAGATATGAACGGATGGGTAATTTGTCGCTGAATCCGTTAAAGAGGAACAACTTGGTGAATTCATCCAGATACATCTTGGAATTATCTGTAAGCTTGAGCAGCCCCTTGGAGTCCGTCAGTGTCTGGATATATTCCCCGGGATAAACCTTCATTCCGGTGACTGCATTTGCGGATTTCTTAGCATCACCAACTTTGAGCATACGGAATGTATTCTCCAGTGTTGCTGCGACTCCTGTTCTTTCTGGTTTCTTTTCAGTTGTTTTTTCAGGGGCTTTTTTCTTCGGAGTCGTATCAACTACAGCCACATCCGTCTTGGGTTTGATTTCTTTAGGCTCTTCCTTGACCGCTACCGGTTCTTTCTTTACCGGTTTAGGCTCTTCCTTGACTCTGACTGGCCTGGGCTTTTTGACCGGTTTCTCAGTAGTTTCTGTATCGATCGTTCCAATGGAAAGGCCAGTGCCCTCTTCCTCATCCCTTCGAGAACCACGCTTGACCACAGGCTTGGGTTTGGGCTTGTCTGCTTTTTTGGGCTTGGGTTCCACCTTCTTAGGTTCTTCTTTCTTAACAATCGGTTTTGGCTCTTCCTTGACTCTGACCGGCTTGGGTTTTTTGACCGGTTTCTCAGTTGTTTCTGTATCGATCGTTCCAATGGAAAGGCCGGTGTCCTCTTCCTCATCTCTTCGAGAATCGCGCTTGACCACAGGCTTGGGTTTGTCTGCTTTTTTGGGCTTGGGCTCCACCTTCTTTGGTTCTTCTTTCTTGACAACCGGTTTTGCTTTTTTTACCGGTTTCTTTGCAGGTTCAGTATCCAGTGTTCCAATCGAGGATCCAGTGTCCTCTTCCTCATCTCTTCGAGAATCGCGCTTGACCACGGGCTTGGGTTTGGGCTTGTCTGCTTTTTTAGGTTTGGGTTCAAGCTTCTTTGGTTCTTCTTTCTTGACAACCGGTTTTGCTTTCTTTACCGGTTTCTTTTCAGGTTCAGTATCCAGTGTTCCAATCGTGGATCCGGTGTCCTCTTCCTCATCCCTTCGAGAATCGCGCTTGACCACAGGCTTGGGTTTGGGCTTGTCTGCTTTTTTGGGCTTGGGTTCAAGCTTCTTTGGTTCTTCTTTCTTGACAACCGGTTTTGCTTTCTTTACCGGTTTCTTTTCAGGTTCAGCATCCAGTGTTCCAATCGTGAATCCGGTATCCTCTTCCTCATCTCTTCGAGAATCGCGCTTGACCACAGGCTTGGGTTTGGACTTGTCTGCTTTTTTGGGTTTGGGCTCAACCTTCTTTTGAGTCTCTTTTTTTACAACAGGTCTCTTTTTTGTTGTTCTTCGCGAATCCGTTTCTTCGGTCTGGATGAGTTCAATGCTTATGTCGTTGCTGTTATTATTTTTTTCTTTTCCTTTTGGTTTCGGCGGATCAGATGATTTAGCTGACTCTTCGGATTCCATTTCAACCTTTTTGGGTTGAATGATGGTTTTCTTTTCCGGCTTTTTCTTTTTTTCTGCCGGCTTTTCTTTTATCGTATCATCCTTGAATAGTTCGGATTCCTTGAGTATTCCCTTGGATGCGTCATCAACCGGGGCCCCAAATACGGGACTGAGTGCAAAAGTCATGACTATTGAAATAAAGAGATGTATAAGAGCGCGTCTCATGGCGATCTCCTTTGCCGAAAAAGGGTACAATTTATTTTCTTGACCGTTTTGCCTTGGTTTTGGACATATATAGCGTGGTTCCCTTGTTGTAGTAACCAACGTTATTCATATAATAATTCATAAGAAAAACACCTCGTCCGCCTTCCAGATACCGAGATTTATTACACTCCTGATCCGGGACATCTTCTATCTCAAACCCCTTCCCCTGGTCGCTGATAATGATACCCCAACGGGTTTTATTCGCAAAAAGATGAATACTGACCTGTTTGTCCGGGTTGTTTTCATTGCCGTGCAGCACCGCGTTGGTCAGTCCCTCGTCAATGCAGAGTCGTACACCGACCTCTGAAGAGTGTTTTTTAAAGCCCGCGTTCCAGATTGCTTCCAGGACTTCTTCGATCAGCCGCTCTTTTTCCTCAAGATTCGATGGAACGGATTTCTTGAGAACTGTCTTTCCGAAAGAAGGGGGCTTGCCTTCAGTATAAAAAAATATTCTCGCGTCAGTCATTTTTTATTTAATTTCCTGGTTGCTAATATTTTACTCGAATTCTGAAAAATTCAAGCGAATTCGTTTCCGTAGCATTTATTTTACCATTACACCGTTAACGTTGCGTGGCCGTGGAAATCTTTCGTTGCAGTCTTAACTGAGGGGCAAGACGTTATTTGAATATCAGCGCAGTCAAGTTTTTGATATCCGCCATGGTCAGCATGCGTCCATTCACAATATAGTTGAATGATTCGGCGTTGTTAAACACAAACACGAGTTCTGATTTTTCATTTCTTAGATCAAAATCTACACGGATCTTCCGGACCCGAATAACAGGTTCTGTCCTGGAATCAGCCGTTTTCTCCGAAGCCTCCGGGTCCAATGACAGCGGTTCCGGTTTTCCAGTCCGGCTGAATCGCTCAATGCTTTTGAACCGTTGCTTTTCAATTTCCTCCGGAACTTTCAGACGAAATGTAATACTGCCTTTTTTGTTCAGGCCTGCGAACATGTGGTGTTCAGGTATGCGGTCGGAAAGCACCTCAATGACTCCGGACAGCCGTGACAGCAGGATAAACTCGGGCAGAGATGAATTCAGTGTGTCCACATCCGCCATTCTGTATTCCGTAATAAATTCACCAGTTGACGATAGGGCCAGGCGGCTGATGAATATGCCGGAATCTGGAAAGCGCTCTGCCTGAATCTCAAGATTTCCGGTGTCAGGAATGAATTTTCCGTTAAAGAGTTGTGCTGGATAATCGGAACGGTTGAAATAAGGCAGTTTCAAGATAGAATCCGGATTGAGAACAAGCTTGAATTCAATCGATGTTTCGTCTGAAAAAACCTGGATTCGGGAAATGTCCGGCAAAAAGGTTTTCAGCGGCAGATAATTCCTGGGAATGTGGATGATATTTGGATTATAAATCTGAAACCGTGCAAATTTTTCCAGAACGCCGTTGGCCTTGAGCCGGTCTCTGCCGGCAGCCTGCCAGATGACGTCTCCTCGGGGAGAAATGTGAACCGTAACGTTTGAATCGTCCAATGAGATATAAACCCCGTTCTTCTGAGCAGAAAATGTTTTGAAGTGAATGTCTGCTTCTGTTATGTTAAGCGTTTTCAGGATGGATGATAAGACGGAAAGCGTTTGATCTGAAACGTTTTTTTCAGCCGATGCGGTTACATTCTTAAACACGGCTTTTCGGCATTGAGAGATTCCGGAGCGCAGCAGGGGTTCCTTTTCAAGATCGCACTGAAAAAGAGCTTTTGCGCAGGACACGCTTACGCCCCGGCGGGTGTGAATGTTCAGATTTGAGAGGATAAATCCTCTGTATGGTTCAAATCGGATGTCTGAAAAGGATATCCCATGCCCTGTGATCTTTTCCAGGTCATGAATCATTGTATATTTTCGGGTGATAGACGTGGACATAGAGGCTGCAAAAATCAGCAGTGCAGGCAGTACCGTTAGAAAGAAAACAGCTGTGGGAATCGAATGTCTCAGTTTCATTACACGAATTTCCGCAAACAGATGATTTTGAGGATCGAAACAGCTTCTTATTGTACAGACTCTTATTGCAATTTGCAAGCGTGATTGATAAAATAGTTAACCATGCGCATATTTATCACAATTATCTCCTTTCTGATGCTTGCGGACGGCCTTTTTGTACTCTTTAATCTGAACATGGTTGAGAGCTGGATCAAAAAGATGTGGCCCGGGTTGAACATCCGCAAACTGGCTGTCGCGGAGGTCCTCTTTGCGCTGCTGATGCTTCTTTCGATCTATTTGAGAGGTGTCGTGTAGTTGAAAAGGCCTGACCATTGCTCGCAGGAAATGTCCGCGGCCCGAGAATTTGGAGAAGTGCCGGTTTCTGAGAGGGCTTTTTCTAGAACATCTCTGTCAAAAATCCGGGAAAGGCTTTTCGTGATTTTCTTTCTGGGCATGGAAAAGCCCGTGCGGACAAAAGAACAGAATTCCGAAAAATGTTTACGTTCAAATGGAAGCGGTTTGGGATCAATCCGAATGACACAGGATTGAATTGCCGGTCGGGGGAAAAATACATTCGATGACAGGCGTTTAATCCACTCCGGTGTTCCCCATGTATTGCAGATGACACCCGGATATTCCGATTTAAACTTGCTGCCGTCAGCCATAAGCTTTTCTCCGACCTCCTTTTGTATGCTGAAAACCATCCGGTCGGTCTGGAGTCGATCCAACTTGATCAGGTTCATGATAAATGGGGTGGCCACGGAATAGGGAAAATTGGCCACAACCTTGAACGGTCCGAACCTCTCCAGCCGTTCCACGACATCCGGATTGAGCTGGTTTTTCTTCTTGAGAATATCCGCGTTCAGGATTTCCAGGTTTTCAAATGCTGCAAGACGCTTTTTTGTAATTCGAGCCAGGCGCGAGTCAATTTCTACCGCAAATACCCTTTTTGCGCGTTCGCAGAGCTCCCTGGTCAGGATGCCCAGCCCCGGCCCGATCTCAAGAATCGTATCCTGCGGTCCAATGTCCGAACAGTCAACAATGATCGAGAGAATATTTCCGTCAATCAGGAAATTCTGGCCCAGCCGCCGGCTGGGCCGGATGCCGTGGCTCTTAAGGATTTGAGTAAGTTCGCTTATATTCATACGCGCAATCATATCTACAATGCGTACATAAACAAGATGAAAATAGGGTGCTATTTCACGTGATAAAGTTTGAAGGCTGTTTCAGTGTCGTGAAACTTTCTATTTCGGCGGCTTGCGGTAGCCCCACTTGACCTTTTCCTGATATTCGGATAAATCCAGATCCTCAAACCATTTTCCTCCCCGTCAGGATCCTTCGACGAGAATCCATTTGTCAAAGAAATCCTGTTTGGCTTTTTCGAGTTGATTCGCTGGTGTATGGCGATCCAGAGGAGTTCCGTACTGATCGTAACGGTTGTCGATTTCTTCAATTATAAAATCTTTTTGGTGTTGTCAAAGCGGATGCAAATTTCAAATCATACACATGGAATCCATGAATGTCAAGTATATATAGTCGATGGTCAATGGTAGATGGCTTAACTACAGTAATGAGTAAAGAGAGAAGAGAGAAGCGTAAATTGCTCTTCTTTCGGCACTCTTCACTGCTCTTCTTCCATCCTGTCAATCCTGTTTATCCCGTCTAATTTTTTAATCAGTTCTTTTCGTCTATTTCGTATTTATCGTTGTTCCCCAATCGTTTAAGCTGTTATCCTCCGTCTCTCTACGGCTTCTGCCCAGGCGGATCAAACGCATGCCTGTGGCAACTGTGGTTCAATTTCTTGATAACGTCCCAAAGTTTGTGGGATAAGTTGAAGATGGCTTGAGTTGTGAT
>CAZGEP010000049.1:0-28259 GCA_964524955.1 uncultured Planctomycetota bacterium
TCGTTGGTAATCAAAAATCAAAGCAAAATTGCCGCCAGAGGCGGCCTAATTTAACATCATCAGGAATCAATTATGAAAACAGCGTTGAAGAATACGATTCTGCAGATCGTGAAGACTGCACTCAGCGAAGATGTGGGCTCCGGAGATATCACCAGCAATTCGCTGGTACCTGTTGATTCTACATCAAGTGTGAAAGTGATCTGTCGAGACTCTGGAGTGATTGCCGGATTGCCTGTTGCACGGGAAGTCTTCCGGCAGACGGACTCCGGATCGCTCTTTCGCGCCCGTGTAAAGGACGGTCAGTTTGTAACGAAAAACACGGTGATCGCAGACGTTCGGGGATCAACCCGGGCACTGCTCAGTGCCGAACGAACAGCGCTCAACTTCCTGCAGCGCATGTCCGGTATCGCCAGCAGAACAAACGAATATGCACAGAAAGTCCAAGGAACATCTGCCGTAGTTCTGGATACAAGGAAAACATGCCCCGGACTGCGTTTGCTGGATAAGTACGCGGTTGCCTGCGGCGGGGGAGTCAATCACCGCACCGGACTCTTTGATCAGGTGCTGATCAAGGAAAATCACCTGAGTGCACTGATCGAAGAAGGTGTAGATTCCCCGGTTGTTGAAACGGTCTCGCGTGCACGAAAGAAGGCAGGGAAACGAGTCAAAGTCGAGATCGAAGTCGAAAACCTGATAGAGCTCTATGAGGCTCTTCAGGCGAACCCGGATATTATACTGCTGGATAATATGAGCCTGATTCAGATGAAACGGGCCGTTCAGATTCGAAACAATCGAAATCCTGCAGTACTGCTTGAAGCATCAGGCAACGTAAACCTTCGCCGTATCGCAAGTATTGCCCGAACCGGTGTGGAGAGGATTTCCGTAGGGGAGCTAACACACTCGGTCCAGGCTCTTGATATCTCCATGCTGTGGCAGGATCGATAGCAAGGGATGGCGGTCAGACGTTCAGCCTTGTTGGGTGGGTTGGAGAAATCCCGCAAGGATTCGAAATCATGCTCTCCACAGTACGATGCTCTAAAACACGGCTTGTTACTGCCATTCGCTGCGGCATGGGTGACTGCGACTCCTGTATATCGATTCGACGTTCTGATGACAATGGGGAAACCTGGGAGGAATTGGCCAGATTTCCGCAGAAATGGAACAGCAATCCCGGGGCACTGGTCAAGGAAGTACTTCAGGAAAAGACGATATCGATTTTAATAGTGATACCGACTCCTGCTTTTCGCATGTTTCCTCCTGAGACTGACCAAAAGCATATCTGCGCAGCTGTGGATATAAAACATTTTTGTCTTTGGTTTTCAGGTATAATCAGTCTTCTTCGATGTCATCAGCGGTATCGAAACCTGCATCCGTATCAACGTCATCATCCGCGTCTTCATCAACTTCACCCGCAATATGATCCGGATCACCGCTTCTGGCAGATTCGATGAGTCTTGCCATGTCGAGTGATTTCTCAATTGAAGAGTCAAGTTCAAATTCAATGTCCGGCAGTACACGGGTCCGGCTTTCACGAAATGCCACGGCCAGTTCCCGCTTGATGAATTTGGTGGAGCTGCGCAGGCCGTGGAGGATCAGGTTCTTTTTCTTCTCTTCGCAGATTGCACTGAAATAGACAACCGCCCTTCGCAGGTCAGGTGAGATCTTCACTTCAGTGATGGAGACCATGGTTCCGTTGATTCTCGGGTCGCTGACTCTGTCGCGGATAATAACGCTGACTTCTTTTTTTATATATTCTTGAATCTTTTTCTGGCGTACTGTGGGCATTGTGTGTGCTCCTATAGAATTTCAAATTCTTTTTCTGTCAGTGTTACAGGTTGAACAGAGCCCAGGAAGCGGATCAGCTTCTCCATTTCAGACTGTATGTGGTTCCCGCTGTTGGAGATCATGCTGAATCCCATCTCTGCTTTCTGCCACTTATCGTTTGATCCGGTCTCAGCAGCGGAAACATTAAAGCGGTTTCGCACTCTGTCTTTGATGGAACGGATAACGGATCGTTTTTCCTTGAGCGAGTGGCAGAAGGGGATATACAGTGTTACCTTTAGTATTCCAATTCTCATTCAACACAGGCGCAACTGTGTGCGGCAGTAAAGTTGTCATTCTGCTGACATTTATAAAAAACTGCTTGTCTTGGCCAGAAGATTATATGCAGTCGTAATGATTTTCCAAGTATTTTTATGCCGGATTCCGGCAAAAACCGCAATCAGAGCGACGTCTTTTGCTGGATAATATCACAAAGGACATTCGCAGTTTCATTTTATATTTTATAAAACATAATATTATAAATTATTTAAGGTTCAATATAACAATAGGTTAACATTCTTGTTGGTCAGAATCCTGTTAATTATATCCAGGGATAAGTCTCTTTTGGCAAGGGGCTTGCTTATAAGTAGGGGTGAAGAGTGAAAAACATTAGTATCATCCCACCCCCCCCCACCCCCTTTCTCTATGTTTTTCACTCTTTTTTTATTCCATCAGGTTTTCAATTACTTCGTCAAACATGAATATGTCCTGAAAGGGACTGATAATATAAATGTTATCAGGAAGGCCGGTGTGAAAGTCGTTGGCAATGATAACGGATTTATTGCCTGTAAGGATTTCTTTGTTTTTGATCTGTTCGACCAGCGCCTCTTCATCTTCACGGATATCCACACTCAGGATGGTTTCTTCTTCAAGATCCTTGAGATCATCCCAAAAGGCGCTAGAGGTCTCGAATCCGCGGCTCTGAAATAAAATGTCAAGCAGTGCGGCCTGACCCGTGGAAACAATCGTAACGTTGGCTGCGTTGTCATTGCTGTCCAGTTTCTTGTCCAGATTCAGTTCCTGGGTGGTCATGCCGAGCATACTGATGAATTCTTTGAGTTCCTCGCGAATTGCCCGAACTAATTTTTCCGTACTTTCCTTTTCCTTGAATATGGCTTTCCAGGATTCCGGAGGAATGGATTCAATAAAGAAATCGCCGCTGTGTCCCAGCCCCATGGATTTGATCAAGGTGTTTCCCAAAACCAGGAATTGCTCCAGCCGTTCCACGGATCCGTCGGTAAACATGTCTGCGGTTTTGTGATGGTTTTCAATGCTTTTGATTACCAGGCTGGGCAGTTTCCAGTTTTCACCCACGCGGGCACCCACAAAGGCGTGATTCAATTCAAAAACTTCTGTTTCTACATCTGTTAAGCGCCTGCTTTCCGTGGCCGCAAGTTTGATTACCTCTTTATATTCATCGTTGATATAGTCGTCGAGTATCATTTTTCCCAGGTCATGAAGCAGGCCCACGAGAAATGCGTCTTCTGGAGTCTTGTAGCCGCAGGCCCGGGCAATGTGTCGTGCCGCAATCCCGGCACCCAGGGTGTGAATCCAGTACAGCGAACGGTTGAAACCGAAACTCTTCTGATCCATGTCGAATTGTTTGAAGACAGACAGCGTTATAGCCATATTTTTAGTTTCGCGCATTCCGATTCGAACAACTGCGTCTTTGACGGATGTAATTCGCCTGGAACTGGCTGAGGCGGCAGAATTAGCCCGCTTGAATACCATGGAGGTGACTGCCGGATCTGAGGTTACGGGTTCAACCAGGTCGTTTATCGAACTGTCTTCACTGTTGCATATCTGTATGATTTTCGACACCGAGGAAGGCAGGGCCATGATTTCTCTGGCCTTTTCCAGAACGATACGAACCTTTTCAGCAGGTGTTTTAGCTTTTCCGAAGTCAATTTTTTTAAATTCTTTACTGTCTGGACCATTCTCTTTCTTGTCGGTCTGAAAGAGACTATGGAATTTTTTCAATACGGTTGTTTCTACGGCCGGTTTTATAATAATATCTGCGGCGCCGGCACGCACTGCGCGCAACACAGCGTGTTTGTTCAGACGGTGCCCGTGCAGAATGGATTTTACATTGTTTTTGTACGCAAAGTTGCAGATTTGGAAGGCGTTGGGCTTGGGCAGCGGATGTTCAATAATTGCTACATCCGGTTTAATTTCCTGAATGGACTTGATCGCCTTGACCGGTGTGTCCGCAACAATCAGATCCAGATTGTTGCGGTTTGCCAATCCTGAGAATGATTTTTGCAGTTTCCTGTCTTTATCCAGAAGGAGTATTTTGCAGTTGTTCATCAGCCAAAACCTTTTGTTCGCTGCGGATTCAAAATTCTATAATCATTATATGAAAACACCCTGTATTTAAAGGAAAAAACGGGAGCATGCATCTGTTATTTGGCGGTAGTAACACAACTACGCAAGGTTTACGCAAGCAGCTTGTAAATCCGGTCTCGAATTAGAGCAGCGTCTTCAAACCGGAGATCTTCAGCTGCCTTGCGCATTTCGGCCTTTAATTCCCGCAGCAGGGATTCTTTATCTCCCCAGGGAAGGGTTTCTTCAGCAACCTTACTGTCTTGCCGAGGGCGGATGATATCCAGGATTCCGCCCTTGATTTCGGAACGGATGGTCTGCGGGGTGATGTTGTTGACCCGATTGTGATTGACCTGAATGCAGCGCCGCCGCTCGGTTTCATCAATGCTGCGTCCGAGCGATCCGGTGATGGTGTCCGCGTAGAGAATAACCTTGCCGGCTGAATTTCTGGCTGCTCGGCCCATTGTCTGTAAAATTGAGGTGTCAGAGCGGAGAAATCCCTCGCGGTCTGCATCCAGAATATAGACCGTGGTGACCTCCGGAAGGTCAAGGCCTTCGCGCAGTAGATTGACTCCCACAAGGACGTAGTAATCTCCGCTGCGGAGGCTCTTTAGTATTTCCACCCGTTCGATGGTATCGATTTCCGAATGAAGGTACCGGCTGGGGATCTGTTCTTCTTTCAAATATTCGGAGAGATCTTCTGCGGTCTTCTTGGTCAGGGTCGTGACCAGAACCCTTTGGCCGCCAGCGGTTCGTTCGCGAAGATCACGGATTAAATCATCGACCTGACCGGTAGCCGGCCGAACTTCGATTTCAGGATCGATTAAACCTGTGGGACGGATAATCTGTTCGACAATGCGACCTTTGGAATTTTCTCGTTCATATGCCGATGGTGTGGCAGACATGAATACGCATTGGCCTGTGATTTCTTCGAACTCGCTGAAATCGAGTGGTCGGTTATCCAGTGCCGAGGGCAGACGAAATCCATGTTCGACCAGTGTCATCTTTCGTGAACGGTCTCCATTATACATGCCGCGTATCTGTGGGATGGTGGCATGTGATTCATCAATCAGGGTGATAAAGTCCCTGGGGAAATAGTCGATCAGGCAGTAGGGCTTGTCTCCAGGCATGCGGCCGCTCAAGTGCAGTGAATAATTCTCAATCCCCTGGCAGTACCCGATTTCCTGAAGCATTTCCATGTCATACCGTGTGCGCGATTCCAGACGCTGGGCTTCAAGGATCTTACCCTGGGACTGCAGTTCATTAAGGCGCGTATCCAGTTCTTCCAACACAAGAGAGACCGCTCGTTTTATTTTATCCTCGGGCATGACAAAGTGTTTGGCCGGATATACTACGGTTTCACTGACCGTTTGTCGGCGTTGGCCGGTCAGGACGTCAAAGAGGGTAATGGTTTCGATTTGGTCTCCAAAAAACTCTACTCGTATGCCGTAATCGTCATACGCGGGAACCAGCTCAACCACGTCTCCGCGTGCCCTGAATTTTCCCCGTGTCAGTTCAATGTCATTTCGTTCATACTGAATGGAAACCAGCTGACGGAGAAAGACATCCCGGTCTATTTCCTCTCCGGTGCGAACACGGATCAGCATGTTCCTGAATTCATCCGGTGATCCGAGACCGTAGATGCAGGAAACGCTGGCAACAACAATGACATCTCTTCTGGAAAGCAGTGAGCTGGTGGCGGACAGGCGGAGTTTTTCAATCTCGCTGTTAATGGACGCATCTTTTTCGATGTATACGTCTCGCTGCGGGATGTAGGCTTCGGGCTGATAATAATCATAGTAGGAGACAAAGTATTCCACGGCATTTTCTGGAAAAAATGTCTGGAACTCGCTGTACAGCTGGGCTGCAAGGGTTTTGTTGTGGGAAATGACCAGTACAGGGCGGTCGAATTCCCGGATGACATTTGCCATGGTGAACGTTTTACCGGAACCGGTTACACCGAGCAGGGTCTGGCAGGACGCGCCGCTTCGAATGCCTTCAATGAGTTCGGCAATCGCCCGGGGTTGGTCGCCGGAGGGGGTATAGGGTGTGATCAGATTGAAGATGTCCATGGTGTTTGATTGCGGGTAGCCAAAGAAAATCACCGCGAAACAGGATGTTCTCCGTTATCAGGTGTTGCCGTTGGTTAGCACTGACGTTTTTTGGATATAAAAAAAAGCCGCGAACAAGATCGTTCTGCGGCTTTTTATATTACGGAGTTTACTGGATTAGATGGACTCTTTGAGAGCTTTGCCTGCTTTGAATCCAACAGTTTTGGATGCCTTGATCTTGATCTTGGCGCCGGTCTGCGGATTGATGCCGGTTCTGGCTTTTCTCTTTTTTACGCTAAAGGTACCGAAACCGATGAGCTGAACGCTCTTGTCTTTCTTCAGACCTTTTTTCATTGTGTCCAGCAGAGAGCTGACAACTCTCTCTGCGCCAGCTTTTGAATCAATTCCGGAATCCTTGTCTGCAACAAGAGCTTCCACCAATTCAGACTTATTCATGCACATACTCCTTAAAAAAAAGTGAATAGAATTTGAAGCAATCATACATTCGACAGGGAGAATGTCAAGTTTAAAATTCGGCGCTATCCCTCTTTTTTTGGGGGTTCGGGCGAGGTTGGGGATGCCTACAATTGTTTTTCCCGTTCCGCAAGCATGCCGGCTGCAAAAAAAAGAACGATCAGCACTGGGCAGAGATACGTTTTCGGGACATGGTCGAGAATTTGTTCTACCAGCCAGGCGGAAAATACCGTAAGGGTTCCGTATCCGAAGGCGCAGACGGCAACGAAGATCAGCAACCGAATGACAAAGGGATTGTGCCGGATATTCTTTCGAATGGATCGGTTAATGCTGTCTCCGTAGACAACAAGGATTGTAGCCACAAAAGCCATGGACAGGGAGGCGAGGTTTCGGACCAGCCAGCCTGTGAGGGAGTTGTACAGTTCGGAAAAGAAGGTCATGATGGCGTCCTGAATGATTGTTAGATGATTTCGGTAACGAAATCGCTGTTGAAATTGAAATCGGATTCATTTACTCCTGCTATCTTATTTCCTGATTTTAACTTGTCAAGCATACTTTTCTACCGTATAATACGGCTTTTTATTCTAAACCGTCGATGCCGATGGTTTCGCTTAACTGAGAAAGGCTGGCTGGCCGTGATTCACAGTGTGGATCTTGATTCATCCAGGGACAAGAACGGCTGGGAGCGTCAATGGCAGAAACGCTACTGCGCGGGTCTGGTCCTGCTCAGCTTGACGGAACCGTGGAAGATGATCGGCCTCTGCCGGGAGCCGCTGATGGCGTCGGAAGCAGACTATGAAGTCAGTGGCGGCATGCGGAACAACGTGATATTTCCGGGCGGTATGATTCTTGAAGATAGCGGAGAGGTTAAAATCTATTACGGCGCTGCGGACACGGTGGAATGTCTCGCAACCGCGAATGTTGAGGAGCTGCTGAGTTTATGCCAACCGATTTGAACGTTTATTTTACCACCATTAAGAAAACAGATGCCTCGGAAGTCGCAAAACTGGCCTGTGAGATCTGGCACGAAACATATCCCGGTATAATCACCACGGCCCAGATCAATTACATGCTGGATATGATGTACAGCGCCGGAGTGATCTTCGATGAAGTCCAGCGGGGATATATCTGGAAGTTTCTGAATCGGGATGAGGAGCGAATTGGTTTCTTTTCCATATTTCTCAATCGCAACCAGCGCACAATGTATATTTCCAAACTCTACCTGAAGGGTATGTATCAGGGAGAAGGTCTGGGGCAGCGTATACTGGAGCATATCCGCAGAATCGCGAAAAAAAGCGGTGTAAGGGAAATCAGCCTGAATGTAAACAAGAAAAACAAAAAGGCCATCACCGCTTACAAGCGTTTCGGATTTGAAGTGAGCGAGTCTACGGTCAAGGACATCGGTGGGGGATATGTTATGGATGATTTTATTATGGTTCTCAAACTGGACAGCTGAATGACACCTGTCGCAGACGTACTGAGGGCGGATGCGTTCAGGACAGAATCCGAGCGAAATAAATCTTGCCTGTGTTTTTCTGTAGAATCGTCCGAATTTCCACGTTGGCTTGCTTGCCGATCTGTTCTCCGCCGTTTTCCACAACAACCATGGTGCCGTCGTCCAGGTACCCCACGCCCTGTTCTTTGGTTTCACCGCGCTGAGTAATCATAAGCGTGACCCGGTCTCCCTGGGTGTAACGGGGACGAAGGGCATTGGCCACGCTGTTGATATTGATGATTTCAATGTCTTCCAGCGCAGCCGCCTTTCGGAGATTGTCATCCGTGGTAAGCAGCTTTGCCTGGAGCCTCTTGCTCAGATGGATCAGCTTGCGGTCGGTCTCCTTGATTTGGGGGAACATTTCATCATTGTATTTGATGTCAAAGGAATTTTTTAGCTCCGCCAGGTTGCTCAGGCCTCTTTTGCCTTTCTGCCGTTTGAGTGCGTCATTAGAATCTGCAAGAATCTGCAGTTCGCGGATTACAAATTCCGGAACGAAAATGGAGCCCTCCATGATGCCGGAACGCAGAAGGCCGCAGATACGGCCGTCAATAATAATATTGGTATCCAGGATATAGGACGTAATTCCCTTTTTGACGCTGCGAAATTCCAGATAGGGGATGATGAATTTGAACTCATCCTTGGTCTCCACAACAAGGATAACAGTGACGTAGCAGATCATAATTGTAATAAGAACATCAAGTGTTTTTACGGTATACGTATCGGAGATCACGCTGTCCATGATGGAGACAAGAAAGTAGGAAATCAGCAGCCCCAGAAATATCCCGAAAATCACCGTCAGTGTCAGCCGTCGGAAGTGCTGCTGGAGTTTGACTTCTACCGCAATAATGGTCACGGCAATGGCAAACCCCAGGATGTTTCCCATCCCGAATTCCACCCCCAGCAGTTCCAGATTGGGTTTTATTCCCAGAACCGCACCGATATTTTCACCGATAACGGTCATAACAAGTACAAAACTGAAACGCAGCAGATGGATAAACATTATTTGCCTTTTTTTGTTGCTGTGTAAAGATCATTTGCACAGTAGGATATGCCGTAAAGGCTGAAAAGCAGAAACACCGTGGACAGGAGCATGGCCTGCCTTTCGGCATCTTCCGGGTCGGATAGTCCCGGAATAATGATATCTGTATGTCCGGTAAGCAACCCTTCAATGCCGAAATAAAAAAGCGCCAGGTAAGTCAGCAGGTACAGAACATGGCCTTTTTTGTTCCGGATTACCGGTTTGCTGTGCTTGGTATTCGCTGGTTTTTCTCTTATTTGTTCTGCCAAGGTACGCCCCGGTTATTGAGTCGGTAGCCATTCGGATTCGGATATCACGTTAATGGTATTAAAAAAATGGTAAAGTCAAGGTATAAAATAAGATTACGCATTTGAATTTCCAGCAGAAATACCTATAATTACAATTGTACGTGTGTGCTGAGAATGAATCATCCGGAGCTGAATCACATGCTGGGTCTGATTTTCATTACCCGGACACTATCCGGTCTTTTTATTCAACCGTGAAGCCAATGAACAGAGATAGAAAATCTGAACAGATCGATCCCCATGCGGAGACCATTGATCTTTCAAGAAAAATATCCAGATATTTTCACTCCGACAGCGTAATACCGTCTGGTGAGTTTTTCGCATCTTACAAAATCAAGAGACTGATTTCCCGCGGTTCAATGGGCATGGTGTATTTGGCCCATCAGCCCAAACTCAATCGGGATGTGGCACTGAAAATTCTGCTGGGCAGTGAGTATGCTTCCGAAGAGCAGATCTTGCGTTTTGAGCGGGAAGCCCAGACGGTAGCCCGCCTGAAACATCCGAACATCGTGCCGATTTTTGACATTGGAGTGTACAAGGAAAAGAATTTCTTTACCATGGAATATATCGAGGGGGCACCGCTGAATGAAGTGATCCGCTCCGGCAAACTCCTGTTTCGGGAAGCCCTTGAGATCGCGAAACAGGTGGGACGGGGGCTGCAGGCCGCCCACGAAGCCGGAATCATACACCGGGACATCAAACCCGCCAACATCCTCCTGGATAAGAACGGAAAGGCTATGATCACGGATTTCGGCCTTGCCAAGTGGATTGATTCCAATACACGGTTTACCCGTACCGGGGTGGCCATCGGCACCCCGTCCTACATGTCTCCGGAACAGGCATACGGTGCCGCGGATATTGATCCGCTGACCGATGTTTATTCCCTGGGCGCGGTCCTCTACGAGATGGTTACATTCAAGCCGCCCTTTACTGGAAATACGCATATGGAGATTATCATCTCCGTACTCAATAAAAAACCGCCTCCGCCGCGAAGAATCAACCCCCGTATCAACCGGGATATTGAAATTATTATCCAGAAGAGTATGGAAAAGGAACCCAGTCTCCGATACCGCAACGCCAGGGCCATGGCCGATGACCTGCAGCGGTTTGTTGACGGCGAAGCCATCACGGCCCGTCCCACCAGCATCATTATCAAGGGAATTAAGAAGGTCAGAAAGCACAAAACGTTTACGTCTGTAGTCGGAGCTCTAACTCTGGTTCTGGTCGTAATTCTGCTGTGGTCCCTTTCTCTGTGGAGCAAAAAAAATCAGCTGGAGAAGATTCAGAAAAAGAAGGACCAGGAACTTGCCATCGCGCAGAAGCAATTTGAAGCCATGGGCGAGGAGAAGGTCATTAACCGTTTTATCGATAAATTCAATACAGAGAAACTGGATACAAAAAAGTGGGATCCACGCAATTACGGTAAGCAGTGGAAAACCGAAAGCGGCCTTCTGGTCGGCGTTCCGGCAGGCAAAAACGCGTCCTTTCTCTGGTGTCGAAGCACCGTGCAGAGCAATATGAACCTGACGACAGAGCTTGAGATTACGGGCAAAACTCCGGGGGTACGATTCTTTTTCGGAAATGACAGAGGAAAAAAACTCAACGGGTATTCGATAAGCCTGAACAAAAAGGACATCACGCTGTCCAAGGTCTATCGGGGCGCCTGGAGTCGACCGGTTCTGGCCCAGAACGCAATGGATATTATCGAAGAGAACGTCCCCTTCAAGCTGAATATTATCTTTTCACGCTTCAGCATGCGTGTGAATGTGAACGATAAACCCGTCATTCGCTACAAGAATTATGATATTATCGAAGAACTGGAAAAACTGGAACCCATTCATCCGGTACTTGTTGTGGAATCCGGAACCATCAGTATCCGGAATCTGGGATTTGAAAATTATATTCCCTCGGCCATGGAAGGATTCTTCCAGGCCGGTGATATCATGCTCAAGGACGCCAAATACCAGAGTGCATACATGGAATTCAAACAGCGCTATCTCGGATACGAATCCGATAAAAGCAACGCCGCGTCACTGCTCAAAATCAAAGCACTCTTTCGAATGGGAATGACCTATGATCGGTACGGCCATGTTCAGCGGAATCGTGAACAGCGGGAAAAAATCCTCAAAGAAGCGGTCAGCAATTACTTCAAGGTAATTCGTGCCATTCAGACCATGGAAAGGAATCTGAAGGAACAAGAGACCGGCAATATCGCCAGGGAGCTGAAGACGATTAAGGAAGACTGTATTGTCCGGAAATTTTTCTGTGAATACAGCCTGGGCGGATTTGTCAGCGCAGTGGAAAACCTGAAAAAGAACTGGAACCGCAGCGAATCCATGGATACCGCCTGGATCTGGTATTTCCCGCCTGCGATCATGAACGTGGTTAAGACCAAGTATCAAAAGGTTACCCAGGGAAAGGAGGTATACAGTGCGGCCCTGCAGCTCGGAAAGATGTTGAAGTTCCCGGCCAGGGATAATTCCGTACTTCGTCTGAGTGAACTGGTCAGTCTTCTGGCAATGCAGTTCATTCAGGTGGATGACTGTGACAACGCGATTGCCTCTTTTGATATCTTCCCCAACAGACGATTCATCAATGTGGTGGTTTCCGGGCTCAATCATTTCATGAAGAAAAAGGACTTTGATCCCGCGTTCAAGCTGGTCCGGTTCAGCGTGTCCAGAGATAAGATCTTTGGTGAAAATAACATGGCCAAAGTCAAACCCCTGGCGGTTCGGATGGGCAATGGGTTCTGTGACAAGGGAGAATATGTTAAGCTCAAGAAATCTTTTAACATGCTTCCCACATCCGGATTTCTTGAAGTTTTTCACAAGGCGGTAACGAAAATGATTACCCAGAAACAATTCAACGCCGGACTGGACATGTTTGCCTTTGTGGCCGGAAACAAGGATTATTTTGAGCGGGACAAAGTAGTCAATGTGGCCGCGGACGTCAGCAAACAGCTGATTACAGCCGGACAATACACGGATGTGTTAAAGGTATGCGGACTCTATTTTGAAGAAAAATACGCATTTCAAACCATGTGCAGTGCCATGATGACCGCGGTTCAAAAGAAGGCCGATCCAGCTGCCATTACGATCGGAGATGCCATACGGGATAAATTTGAAGAGCGGGACAACCGCATCAGCGATTTTTTCAAGGCCGTTTCCCATGAATTGCTCAAACAGAAAAAAGAGGAATTAATCGTGGAACTGTACAAGGACAATGTCAATGCACGCAGTGTAAATATCATTTTTAACGGCATTATGCAGAAGTTTATTCGAGACGAAATCAGCCCCGCCGTGCAGATGTATAAGAATGTCTGGATCAATGCGCACTGGAACCAGAAAGCCAGAGAGCATATTCAGCGGATCGCGTACACGCTTTCACAGAATTTGATGAAGAAAAAGGCATTAGACCAGATGCGGTCCCTGTACGACAATGAATTCAGAAAAATCGATGAGCGCTCCATCATTGAAAAAACCAATATCTACCTGTACCTGTCCAGGCTCAAAGAAGCAGAGAGTGTACTCAAGGCGGTACTCCGCGATGCATCAAGCTATGAATGTCAGAACAAACTGAACCTGATCAAGCTGCTGATGATCCAGATGGCCCAGGGCCAGGAAAACAACATTGCTTTTATGCTTTCCACGTATGATACAGAGAGCATGTATTTTAATCCGGGCCAGGGAACCGAGGAAAACAAGGAAGTCCTGGCATATCTGCAGGGAGATATCATCGCCTTTGACAAGGATCCCGGAACCAATGAGTTTCTCAAACAGTTTTTGGTCCTCCGGGAAAAGGAAACCGCTGTAGATGAACTCAAGAATCAGGAAAAACAGGTGGTTATCAAAGGATATCAGGACCTGGCTGGAAAAAAACACTGGATCCGGGGACTTGCGCTCCGCCGGCTGAATGAACTTCAACCCAAGCCCGTACCCAAATCCACCCCCAAACTCAAGCCCAAACCCAAACCAACGCCGGCCAAAAAAGCCGACAAGAAAAATACACCGGCATCGGTTTCAAAGAAAGATAAGAAACCTGCGGCAAAACCCAAGCCCAAACCCAAACCCAAGCCCAAACCAGAACCAGACAAAAAGGGGCAACCGAAAAAGTAAACCCATATGGAACCAATGAATATGAGACCGAAAACAGCACTCTTACTTCTCAGCATTCTGATGCTTCTACCCAACTGCGGACGCGCTCATTTAAGCGGCCAGGGAGGAGTGGATCAGTACATTGCAGTTAAACCCGATATTGCTGGAGTATTTATTCAATACGACATGCATTTTGGAGAATTGATCACCGCATCCATGATGGTGAAAATCGACACAGATAAAAACGGAAAGATCAGTAAAGAAGAACGTAACCAATTTTTGAAAGATCGCTACGCGTATCATATGAGTAAAGTCAAACTCTTTTTTCGTAAAACCCGGTACAGCCGGGAAACTGAAGTTGATTTTCAGTTGCAGGAGAAAACCGTTCTTGATTCCGTTCAGGCCAGGATTGTCCATAATCAGGGAAAGAAGACATTGCGTATCAACTGGAAATTCAAAGCCCCGTGGCCGTCGTTTCTTTTGAATACAAAAGAGCCGTTCCAGCTGGAATTCCAAAACTTTTACCGGCCCATGATATCCTGTCTGCAGATGGCCGTGGACCGGAGTGGACATGGTGTGAAAATTCTTACCACTTCGCTGCCCTCTGTCAAGGAACTGCCTTTGCCACCGGACATAACCGATCCCGTAACCGACCTGTCAAAGGTTCCCCGTGTTGTGCGAACATTTTTTACACTCACGTTTTCAGAGAAAAAAAATCAGAAACAGGATTCGGATTCCCAGACCCAATTCGCAGACAAAAAGCGATCCTCCGATGAGCGAAATCCACTTCAAAACGAAACGCCGGTGCCCGCAGATCCCGCTTCGCTGGAGAAGGAGAGCGTTGTTCGGGGACGGGAGGATTCCTCCTCTACGGATGAATCCAGTATCGTCAAAAGACTGGAAGAGTATTTTAAGACAAAGATACGGGCGCTCTTCAAACCACCGCTAAGTCTATACTCATGGATACTTGCCCTTTTGCTGACCTTTGTCTGGGGCGCCTGTCACGCGGCAAGCCCGGGGCACGGCAAGGCAATTGTCAGCGCCTATCTTGTCAGCAGCAGGGGGCGGTACAGCGATGCCGTGCTGCTGGGAATCCTGGTGACCATTACGCATACAGCGGTTGTATTTGCGCTTGCACTTGCAGCCATTCTGATGGGGGACAACTTTGAGACACCGGAATGGCTACAGCCGCTGGGTGCCGTGATTATCATGCTGGTCGGGTTTAACCAGATCCGCCGGGGTATTCTGGGAATGCTGGGCAAGGATCCGCATGGCCATGCGCATACACAGCCACCCGACGATCACGAACACCCTCATGAAGCGCCTCCGCATCCCCACGATCACGAACACTCCCATGAAGCGCATCCGCATTCCCATGATCACCAACATCCGCATGAAGCGCATGCACATCCCCATGCACACGAACATCCGCATGACAAGAAATCGAATGCCCATGAGCATTCCCACACTCATGGACTCGGATCCATATTTTCGCATCACCACGATCATATACTTGCACCCGGCGCGGATTACAAGGATATTGCAGCGGTAGGCATCAGCGGGGGCATGATCCCCTGTCCAGCTGCCATTATCATGATTCTGCTGGCCTGGCAGCTGGGTATGCCCATGCTTGGGCTATCGTGCCTGATATCTTTCAGCGCCGGTCTGGCATTGACATTGATGGGAGTAGGCATTCTGGCGTTGGCGGGTTTTCGTTTTGTACTCAAGTGGGTTTCTTCGGACAAAAAGACAGGCAGGGCAACGACACTTATTCATATTCTGCCACTGGTTGGAGGTATTCTGCTGATTGTGCTTGGAGCGATTTTTCTGACGTACACGGAGTGAATGCATTAAATGAATTGTATGGAGAGACATATGAGTGCGTATGAGTAAGATTTTACTGGCGGAAATCATCATTATTATTTTGTCGACTTTTTCAGGTGCTTTTTCTGAAGAAATTACTCTGCAGGGAGTGCGCGATGCTCTGGGACCGTACAGTATGTACGCTCCGCAGCTTTCTGAAAAACCGGTTGTGGACGGTGCGATTTCTGACCCGGTCTGGAGTAAACTTCCGTATACAGACCTGCGAACCGTGAATGCCGCGATTCCGCGTTATCCGCGTCAGCATACCCGTGTTCGGGCGTGTATTGTTAATCATGTGCTGTACCTGGGATTCAAGTGCAGGGATTTTAGAAAATCCCCTTCCGGTGCGCGGACAGCAGATTTTGCAGGATTCTTGAAGGGTCAGTATACGGGCATTGTCTTTGACCTCGGAGCCGGGGCAGAAAAACGCTACCTGACCGTGCTGGTATCCCCATCCGGTGCGTTATATACCGCGTCGCGCGGCGCAGACGACCGTCAGTGGGATGTCTCCTGGAATCCCGATGGTATTGAATCCGGAGTATCCATATATGTGGAGAAATGGACCGCTGAACTCGCCATTCCGCTCAAGGGTCTTCTCAGGGATCTGCCCGGACTGACCCCTGTGACCGTGGTGCGCAGTCGGATGAATTACAATAAAAAAATTCGTCCGCGCGCGCATCCGGACTTCTTTGTTTACGTCCATGCGCTGCGTCCGGTCATTCCAATCGACGAACGTCGAAAGAACAATGACCTGGCCAGGGCGATCGCTGACGTGAACCCTGCTCCGTTTGCAAAAGCAAAGATTCCTTTCTTTGGAACCCTTGTGCTGCAGGGACGAAACATACCGGGCAAGCAACTAAAGGAGATACAGCAGGCTTCGGCAGAGGTACAGCAAGCGTCCAAACGGACGGACAAACCGCTTCGAGGGTTTGAATTCTCTGAAAAAGAAATGTGGCAAATTTACGGACGTCCGTGTCTGTTTGTTCCCTGCCTGGACAAGGGGCCTGTGATCGACGGTGATGATTCCGACGCTGCCTGGAAAGAAGCCAAGGGTATTCTGCTTCGGAGTTTGCTCTACGACGTGTATGGACCGGATTTCAATAGCCCCACAGAAGTGAAGATCGTCAGTGATCAGAGGTATGTGTATGTGTTGGCGGTCATGAGGGAAGAGGATGTAAGCAAGATTGTTGCGGATCCGAAGAAGGCTTTGTGGCGGCATGATATTCTGGAAGCACTCTTTGACGTGGGACGGCGATGCGATTATTCCGCATACTATCATATTCAGGCCAATGCCAAGGGCAAAGGCGGAGCCATCCGCGGCCGTTCCGACTCTCGCTGGAAACCCGATAGCCTTCAGTTGAGCGCGAAGATTCACGAAAACCGGTGGGTGGTTGAATTCAAACTTGCGTTCTCGGATATAGGGGTGAATCCCAAGAACTTCCCCAAACTCTGGGGGGCCAATTTCGGACGGACGCGCTGGGTCAATCGGGTGAGCTGGGACAACCCCATGTTCGATTCCTGGGACTCCATCTGGTATGCCAATTCGCATGGCGTACTGCACATTCCGAGCCGGTGGGGATTGCTCTATTTCAAGGCCGGCAGATCCTTTCATCCTGAGCTGGTAGCTGCTCTTAAAAAGAAGGGTGCTTCCGCAAACGTGCCGGTGTATCACCGTCCCATACCGGCAAAGAAATCCGAACCTCCCAACGTCAGCCGTAAAGGTGAATTCAAGCGTAAGCCTACGGTATCTGTTAAAGGAGAAAAGGCCCGCATTGGATTTGAAGTGAATGAAGCCTGTGATGTAACGGTTTCCATTGTAAACACCGAGGGAAAGATTATACGCCACCTTGCATCCGGACTGCTTGGCGCCAATTCACCCAACCCGTTTCGCAAGGATTCATTGTCGCAGGAACTTGTCTGGGACTTTAAGGATGATTTGGGTGCGAAAGTCAGTGCCGGATCTTATACCGTAAGGGTCGGGCTCGGACTTGGCGTGGAATATGAAAAAACCGTACAGTGGTCTCCCTGTAATATCCAGCGGATTGCTGGAATCACCTGCGGTCCAGAAGGGAATTTATATGTGCTGGAGTTTTATAGTTACAGTCACTGGCTTAAGGCCGGAACCATACGGGTCTTCAACCGGGATGGCAAGTATTTGAGAATGCTTTATCCCTATCCGGGCAACCAACCCCAGGACAAGGTAAAAGGTGCACATCCGGTCTGCTATAAAGACGGGTCATGGATTCCCACCGTCTATCATGGCATGTCTCATTCAACATTTCCCTGGCTGGATCTGCTGCAGCCCCAGTCGCCGACGGTAAATTCTCGCGGAGAACTGGTGTTTGTTAACGCCGGCGGACGACAGCTTCAAACAAGCAAACGTCTACTCGCCATTGGAACCGATGGAAGCGTTTCGGATCATTTTGCCGGTCCAGTGATTACCAGTGAAGATGTGCGCGGTGTTCCGGTGGTTGCCTATTCAGCAGCAGATGACGTTTATTATGTAACGCATCTGCGCGGCTATAACGTGTGGGCGCCCAAACACGGGGAGCACCATCATGTCGTCTACCGGTTTAAGTGGAATGATCCGCCGCCGCATCCAGCTGAATTATGTTCCGAGCCCTTTATCGGTAAGCTTTGGCAGAAGGGCGGGGGCAAGAAAATGCTCAATGATCCAAGAGATGTGGCCGTGGACGGAAAAGGCAATATTTATGTGGCCGATGCCGGAAACAGCCGTGTCGTTGCGTTTACATCAGATGGAACATATATGGGCGAGTTTTCAATGTCCGGCGTTACCGCGCTGGAAGTCCATCCGAAGAACGGAACTATCTACCTGCTCACAGGAGGCATGCTTAAGAAGATCAAGGGGATGTCCGGCAAACTGGTCTGTGAATTCCGTGCCAACGGTAATATGCTTGCGTTGGATCACGCTGCGTCCAGACCCGTCCTCTGGATTGCCGGAAAGAATAATTTCCAGATGTTCGTTGATCAGGGTGATTCTCTGTCCGCCAAAGGCGATCCGATCAAGGCTCGTGCCGCAAATGATTCAACCCCTCCGGGTCTTGACTATAATTTTGAGTTTTCGCATAATCCCGACAATCAGAATGTCTATATGAACGGTGTTATAGACGGAAACACCGGAAGAAAGATTAAAGAATTTCCCAGACATGTCCGTGTTATGACGCCGGGTCCGGACGGATTTCTCTACGGTTTCGGCAGGTCCGGCAGAGGCGGTTCCAAAAAGAAAGGATGGAAACATTACACGGTCAGCCGATTTACTGCAGACTTGAAACCAGCCAAATTTACAGCCACAGAAACGCATGAAATCGCGGTGCCGGCAACCCCTTCGGCCAACCAGGCAGGGCCGTCTTTTACCGTGTCTTCAGACGGCCGTATTGTGGTCATGGATATTCATAAACTCGGAACCGTATCGATTTTTGGTATTGATGGAAAGGTTCGTACCTCCAAGGCTGTGACCGGGCTTTATTCCCAGGGATTTCACCTGGTGCGTTCGGATTCGCACGGAGCCTTTTATTTCGGAAGCGATGTGTGGGAACCGGATGAATTGATTTCCAATGAGATTCAGGGCCGGCTGCCGTGGGAATTCAATACCTTTTATGATTCAAAAAAGCACGGCATTTACTCCGTGCCCGGCTTCGCGGCCAAGCCGGACTGGCATTACCGCCATTTTGTTGGATCCATTACCAAATTCAGTGCCAAAGGCGGATGCGTGAAGACAAACGAAAAAGGCGATTACGTTCTGGCGCGAAATCACGGAGGGTATATCAACGGCAGTATCAAGGGTATGGAGTGGCTTCGGAACGGATTTTCACCGCATATGTACCGGGAGACGGAAAACGCCAACTGCAACTGCGAACAGGGCGGATTTGATGTTGACCCGCATGACCGGGTCTTTATTCCCAATGCCTTTTTGTTTCATGTTCAGGTGGTGGATCGCAACAACAATCTGATTCTGCGTATCGGTAAATATGGAAACGCGGATGAATGCAGCAAGGAAGACGGAATTGGTCTGGCCTGGCCGACCTGTGTTTCCGCCGGTGACACGTATGTATACATCGGTGACCGCCTTTTACGCAAAATGGTTCGCCTGAAGATGGTCTATCACTCGGAAACGAGTGCAAAAATAATCGTCAAGTAATACGCGGAATTCAAGTGGTTGGAGACGCAATGACTGTAAAAGACAACCGCCCCGGATGGGACGAATATTTCATGAAGATCGCCACTGTTGTGTCTGAACGTTCCACCTGTCTGCGCAGACAGGTTGGCGCTGTGCTGGTGCGTGACCGGCAGATCCTGTCGACCGGATACAACGGCGCACCCAAGAGCATGAAGCATTGCTGCGAGACCGGATGTCTGCGGGAGAAACTCAACGTTCCGTCCGGAAGCCAGCATGAATTGTGCCGGGGACTGCACGCGGAAATGAACGCGCTTATCCAGGCCGCGGCAAACGGCATAATCGTTGAGGGAGCAACAATATATTCAACGGCTTCACCGTGCAGCCTGTGCGCAAAGATGCTGATTAACGCAGGGATTGTTCGGGGGGTGACAAGAGAAAAATACCCGGATCCTCTTGCCGGAGAACTTTTCCAGGAAGCGGGAATTCCTATACTTTATTTGGATGGTGAGAAATGAAATGTCCATTTTGCAAGGAAAACGATGACAAGGTAATTGATTCACGCGCTGCGGAGGACGGCATATCCATTCGCCGCCGAAGAGAGTGCAACAGTTGCAAGCGCAGGTTTACCAGTTATGAGCGGGTGGAGGAGATTCCTTTTTATGTAATTAAAAAAGACGGCACCCGCCATCTTTACGACAGGCAACGCATACTGAACGGCATTCTCAAGGCCTGTGAGAAACGCTCTGTTCCTGCAGAAAATATTGAGACCGTCGTGGACAGCGTGGAAGCCGCGATTATGGATCAGTACGAGAAAGAAGTTACCAGCAAGGAGATTGGTGAGTTGGTCATCGGAAAACTGAAGAACCTGGACAAGGTGGCGTATGTAAGATTCGCATCCGTATACAGAGAGTTCAAAGATGTGAATGAATTTATTCACGAGTTGGAAAAACTGCTCAAGGACAGAAGCGACAATGTTTGATATCACGTATATCCGAAAACGAAACGGACGGGTGGTACACTTTAACCGTGATAAAATCCGAGACGCCGTACAGAAGGCCTTTAAGGCAACCGGCAGCGATAACCCTGAAATCGCAGGAGAGATTGCGGATGCGGTGGTTCATTTTCTCAGAAAACACGGACCGGAAATTCCGCATATCGAAGAAATACAGGATATGGTTGAACGTGTACTCATTGAAACCAACCAGGCAGACGCGGCCAAGGCATATATTCTTTATCGGGATAAACGGACCAAGATCCGGGAGAATATCAAGGTGCGAAAACAGCGTGAAGATGATTATGAAGATTCCCGGATGCCCCTGCTCGTCAAGCAAACCAGCAGCGAAACCATGACCTCCTGGGATCGGGACTTTATTGTCCGTGCCCTGGAAAAAGAGACGGATATTTCCAAGGATGTTTGTTCGGAGATCGCTGCATCCGTGGAAAAGAAAATATTTCAGAGCGGTATTTCCCGTGTTTCCACATCCCTTATCCGGGAACTGGTTGACAATGAACTCTTTGAACGGGGGTTTAATGAAACGCTTTCGCTTCACGCGGTCATCGGCATGCCGCGTTATGACCTGAACCGGCTCATCCATTCCAGCGGCAGTGAGCAGGAACTGAACAACCCGGATATCGTGGAATACACACTGGCCCGTCATATTCTCAAACAGTTTTCCCTGAAAACCGTCTTCAGCGACCCGGTGGCTGATGCGCACCGAAGCGGTCTGATTCATATTCATTCTCTTGGGTATCCGGCCAGGGTGAATTCATTTCTGCATTCTCTGGAATTTGTCAAGAACGCCGGCCTGACCCGTGATATTCTTCCGTCCGCTTCCAAACCGGCGCGTCATGCTCGAACCCTGACCACACAGCTCAATACCTTTCTGGCGGTCATGCGGCGGTACACGGCCGGACCGGCTGCAGTGGGGTTTCTGAATATCCTCTTTGCCCCGTTTCTTACCGGAATGAGTAAAGAGGCGATACGGCAGGAAGTCCAGAATCTGATCTTTATTACCTCTCAGAACGCCTTTTCAAGGGGTGGTCTGCCATTACCCATTGATTTCAATATTTTTACCTACATCCACGATGTCGTGGCCGATGTGGACGCGACCGGGCCGGGCGGTGAGGGAACCGGAAAAAAATACTGTGAATACAGTGAAGAATCCGCTCAGTTTGCCCAGCAGCTGTTTGATATCCTGCTCAAGGGAGACGGGCAGGGAAGTGTGTTTGAATTCCCGCGGATTATTATCCATTACAACCGCGAGAGCTTCCGGGATGAAACGCAGGTGGCCCTGCTCAAGGCCGCTGCATCCCTGGCTGCCAAGAGCCGGGCGGTGTATTTTACCGAAGACCATGCGGACGAAATGTACATGAGCTCCAAGAGCCACCTGGTTGTGAGAACAAAGGATCCCGGGATCGGTGCCCGAAAGTCCGTTCTTCAGTCCGTGACCGTGAATCTGCCACAAACGGCCGCTGCCAGCGTTCCGGGAACCCTTTCCCGGTTTATGGAGGAGTTGAACCGGAATGTGGATATTGCCATTCAGGCACATAAAGAAAAAACCGCTTTTCTCCGGCAGTTGCTTTCCGCACAGGATTCGATCCTGGAGAATGTGGGCCGGGTGACTTCGGACGGTTCGCCGTACCTGGATATTCAGTCTGCGCGGTGCGGTATCGGTGTTTGCGGCCTGGATGAATGCGTACGCATGATCAGCGGCAGCTCCATGGATGAAGAGGATGCAAGCTTTGAACTCGGTGGCCAGATTATGAGCGGACTCAGAGATTGCCTGAAGGAAAAGGTTCTGGATGTGCCGCTGTGCCTGGAGGAATTTCCGTATGAAATTACCACCGAACGTCTCTACCGGATGGACATGCAGAACAATCGGCAGATAAAGGAACTCTTTTCCGACACCGGTATTCATTCCTCCTACAGCAAAAGTTTTTTTATTTCCCCGAACAGCCGACTGTCATACAGTGATATTCTGTCGCGAAATCGCATCCTCTGGCACAAGGCAAGTGACTCCCCGTTTGTTTTTCATTTTCCCGGTGCCGGGATCAGTGCTGCGGAAATATTTGAGATTCTGACCAGTCAGTCGGATACCTGACTTGAGTGTAGAGGTGAATGAATGATCGAAGCTCGTTATTATAAAACCGAAGAAAAAAAAACCGTTAGGTGCGGCCTGTGTCCACATCAATGTCTTATAAGTGACGGCGCTGCCGGTATCTGCGGAACTCGGAAAAATGACAACGGAAGGCTTGTTGCATATGCGTATGCGCGGGTGGTGTCCACCTCCATGGATCCGATTGAAAAAAAACCGCTTTATCATTTTCATCCGGGCACGGATATTTTTTCCGTGGGCGGTGTTGGATGTAATTTCAACTGCCGTTTCTGTCAGAATTACACCATTTCCCAGTCCCGGCCGCCCACGCAGCAGTTCTCGCCCGAAGAACTGGTCGCTACGGCCCGCCAGAGCGGTTCGGATGGAATAGCCTATACGTACAACGAACCCCTGATTAACTTTGAGTATGTGCTGGAGTCTTGCCGGATCGCAAAGCAGCATGGGTTGTGGAACGTGCTGGTGACCAACGGGTTCATAAATCCGGAACCACTCGGCGAGCTGCTGCCCGTTACAGACGCGGCCAACATTGATCTAAAGTCCATCCGGCCCGACTTCTACACACGGCTCTGCGGCGGCAGGCTTGAACCGGTGCTGGATACGATTCAGGCTGCGTCCAGAGCGATCCACCTGGAGATTACCAACCTGGTCATTCCGGAGGAGAATGACGCGGACAAGGATCTGGAAGACCTTGGCGCGTGGATCGCTGAAAAAACCGGACCGGATACACCGCTTCACCTGTCCGCTTATTTTCCAAGGTACCGACTCAACCGTCCGGCCACAAACGCTGAATGTCTGCAAAGGGCGTCGGAAATATGCGGTCGGCACCTTAGATATGTATACCTGGGCAATGTCATGATTCCGGATGCCGGAGATACCCGCTGCCCTGATTGCGGTAGCCGGATGATTTCACGACGGGGATATCATGTCTCGTTGTTGGGACTGGACCGGGATATGAAATGCACGAAATGCGGCCGGCCCTTTCCCGGTGTGACCGGCGCCGGATCCCGCTAAGCTGGAATCGATTATGACCAGCCACAGAATACGGATTATTCATGCCGCTGAAAACAATCTGAAAAACGTATCGGTTGATATCCCCGCCCGCGCCCTGACCGTTTTTGCCGGTCCAAGCGGTTCAGGCAAGAGTTCACTGGTCTATGATACAGTGTATCAGGAAGGCAGACGGCGCTATCTCAGCTCCCTGTCCTATGCCGCCTCCCGCGGTATGCTGTCGGTTATCGAAGGCCGGAAGTGCAGGATATTCAAGGGCTGGCGCCGACCGTTGCCCTCAACCAGAACCCGGAAAGCTGCGGCCGCGGTTCCACGGTCGGCACTATTACCGAAACATATTCGTTCTTGCGGATGTTCTTTGCCGCAGCCGGACAGGTTGCCTGTGCTTCATGCGGGAAACGGGTCCGGCACTATACCCGACGGGAAATCGTTGATGAACTCTGCGGACAGTTGGAAGGTCTGCCGCTGATTATTATGGCGCCGATCAGGAAAAAGGGAGAAGGAAACCTTCGCCAGTGCATTGATGAGCTGCGGCAGCGGGGGTTTGTGCGCGTGCGGATCCATGGAGAGATTCTTTCGCTTGAGCAGGCGGCTCAACTTAAAACTGAACAGACCCCGGCTGTGCATGTTGTGATCGACCGGCTTCCCGTGCAGGGCGAATTCTTCCGCAGAATTGAGGAAGATGTTCAGACCGCGCTTGACGTGGGAGGCGGCATTCTCTTGGTCCTGCTTGGAGAGCGGGAAAAGACGTTTTCATGCGGAAAAATCTGCGCAAACTGCGGCCATCCGGTTCCTGTAATCTCTCCCGGACTCTTTTCCGGATTTACCTCTTCCGGCGCATGCCCGGGATGCTCGGGACGGGGGTATGTCCGTACACGAGCACAGAAGAAGAAATCATCATCAGGCAAAGTGGAAGAGCTCTGCCCGGCTTGCAATGGAACCGGCCTCAGCCCGGAGGCACTTTCTGTAACCGTGAAGGGAATGACTGTTCATGAACTGGCGCAGTTGGAAATCAGAGATCTGAAGCATCGGGTCCGGCAATTGGCCGGGCAGTGGACTGCGAACAAAGCTGTGCAGGAAATACTCGGGGAAATACAGCGGCGCACAGACCTGATCATACGCATCGGGCTTGATTATCTTTCATTGTGTCGAAGAACGTCAACACTGTCCGGCGGTGAATTTCAACGCTGCGTACTGGTTCGTCAACTGGCTGCCAGTACCGGCGGTATGATTACGATTCTGGACGAACCCACAGTAGGTATGCACCCGTCGGAGACAGCCAAGCTGCTGTGCATGCTTGATGAACTGGTTGCTGCCGGAAACACGGTGCTGGTTGTTGAGCATGATCCGGCGGTCATTTCTCACAGTAACCACATCGTTGAATTGGGACAGGGCGCAGGTGAAGAGGGCGGAAACATTGTTTTCACCGGATCATACAAGGCGTTTATCAAATCATCGAAATCCCTAACCGCTGCGTGGCTGAAATCAAGAAAAGAGAATCCCCGGCATCCATCCACAATTCAGGACCGTGGTCGGCTGCTGCTCAGAGAAGTCCGCCGGTTCAATCTGAGTGTTCCAGAGATTTCCTTTCCCGCGGATTGTTTTTCCGTGATTACCGGTGTGTCCGGGTCCGGTAAATCCACAATGCTTGATGTTATCGAAGACGCGTTTAATCCTGCTGCCCATGGTATAAGTCCGGACAGGGAGTGGAAGGGCATTGCCGGGGGAAGAGACCGGATTCAGCGAGTCATACGGCTGGGACAGGCCCGAGTCGGTTCCAATTCCCGCTCCACACCGGCAACGTATACCGGACTGATGGCAAGAATCGCACGGCTCTTTTCCCTGGTCAAGGAAAGCCGGTTTCGAGGGTACAGCCCGTCACGCTTTTTGTATAATACCGAGAATGGGCAATGCCCTGAATGCAGTGGAAAAGGAGAGGTAGAAATTACGTCTGACTATCTCACGGATTCGCAGCAAACCTGTCAAACATGCGGCGGACAGCGCTATGACACCGAAACCCTGGAGATACAATATCGAAACAAGACCATTGCGGATGTTCTGGACATGACCGTACACCAGGCGTTGGCATTCTTTGACCGGCATCCGGCCATTGTCCGGGTACTTGGTTTGATGAGTGAAACCGGGATCGGTTATATTCGACTGGGGCAGCCGCTTGCGTCTCTTTCAGGCGGCGAGAGCCAGCGGCTCAAAATTGCCGCTGAACTCTGCAGGCACCGCAGCGGTAGCGGACTCTTTCTTCTGGATGAGCCGACTACGGGTCTTCATCCGGCAGAGATTGACAAAATAATCGGTCTGGTACGTGGTTTAGCGGAAAGCGGAAACACGGTGATTGCCGTGGAACACAATCCCCAGTTTATTGAGAATGCGGAGTATGTGGTAGAACTGGGGCCTGGGGGCGGACAAAACGGAGGACAATTGCTTGGTGCGGGAAGCGTGGAGCAAATCAGAAACGAAGAAAAATCACTTACCGGAAAAGCCCTCCGACGCGGTTTTGCGCTGAACAAACCCAGTCCACCCATTGATAAAACAGGTACTGCCGAGTGTATTTCCATTCGCGGCGCGTGTGAAAACAATCTTCAATCCCTGAACCTGGATATTGGTGTCGGCACTACTACCGCAATTACCGGTCCCGACGGTTCCGGTAAGACCTCGCTGGTCATAAAGACAATCTTCCGGGAAAGCCGGAGGCAGTACATGGAGTCGTTGGGAAAGGGGGGGGGACAGCTCATGGGGCGAATCCCTGCGTCGGATGTGCGCGCTGTTTCCGGATTGCCGCCAGCCGTGGCAATCACTTCTTACGCCGGGAGACGCTCCGCGGAGTTTTCACTTTTGCAGTATGTGGAGGTTCAGGATCATCTTATCCGCCTGTTGACAGTCTGTGGCAGGAGATACTGTCCGAACTGCGGAATTCCCATGAAACCCATGGATCCGTCTCAAGCGGCAGAGCAGTTGATTGGCAAATTCAGCGGCAGAGAAGTAATGATCCTTTTTCAGGCAGACCCTGAAATTTTCTCAACAGAGAAATATATTCAATCCGGGTTCTTGCGCTGCCTTGCAGGTGGAGAAATTGTTCGAATCGATACGCTTGAGAAAGTGCCTTTGGAATCCTTTATTGTTGTGGATCGGATCCGGGCTCATACCGAACGGTTTGAGCGGATCCGGGATTCGATTGACCAGGCGTATCGGTTCGGAAAACAGCGGGCCTACGCAGAATGCGGTGATCATCTGCGGTTTATGTTCAGCAGGTCTCCTGCGTGTAATAAATGCGGAACGGGCTTTGCCAGGGAAATTCATCCGGAAATTTTTACCACGGATAATGGCCGGGTATCTGCCCGGGGCGATGAAGCGCTCTCTGTACGCCTGTTGGAAAGGAATATCCATGACATCTGCTGCATGACCGTCAAGGAATTTACGGAATTTTTGAAACAGGTCAATGCGTCAATCAAGACGCCGACAGCTGAACCTTTTATACATGAAATGTGTTACCGCGCGGAAATGCTGGATCGGCTGGGCCTGGGCAATACACGCCTTGATTCCAGTATGAACCGCCTGAGTTCAGTTGAGCGGTTTAAGGCCGGAATGGTCCGATGCCTGAGTAACCGGTTGAGCGGTATTCTCTATATTGTTGATGATATATTTCAGGGAATGCATCCATTGGATATCCGGGGGATTACAATGGAGATACAGCGTCTTTCAAGGCAGAAGAACACGGTTCTTGTTACCGGAAATACAGGCCTGGAGGGAATCCGGCCGGATCGCATGATCGCACTCGGTCCGTTCAGTGGAGAAGAGGGCGGACGGATTGTGTCCGACATTTGCGCGTGCACTAAAGAAGACCTCCGGAGCGCGCGCAAAAATATATACGGCAGCATACCATTGCCTGCTGCGCAGTTTCCTGAACATGAAGTCGACGATTATCTGAAAATCAAATGCGATCAACAGCATTTTCTTCAAAACCAGGATCTTCGAATTCCGTTTAAGCGGATTAGTGCGATTTGTGGGCCGGCCGGCAGCGGCAAAACACTGTTGTGCCGCGATGTAATCCATGCGTCCTTTTCTGTGCAGCGGGGAAGGCATCCGCATGGGGTGGTGGTCAGTGGCCGGTCAAACGTTGAGACCTGCCGGTATATCCACAGTCATGTGTCGGACGGAGGAAAGGATTCCATACCCGCAACAGTCTGCGGCATATTTGATTTGATCCGGGATATTTTTTCCCGAACCCGGACCGCACGCATACGAGGATTTCTAAAAAAGGATTTCAGCTTTCATTCCGGAAAATATGCGTGTGAAAAGTGCCGGGGCCGGGGACAGGTGATCATTGACATGGTTTTTCTCCCCGGCGAACAGGTGGTGTGCGACAAATGCAGAGGTCGACGATTTCAGGAATCCATTCTCGACATTCTGTACCGGGGCAAGAACATCGCCCAGGTGCTTGAGATGACTTTTTCGCAGGCAGTGGAGTTTTTTAACAACCATTCAGAACTTCACAGTACGTGCCGAGCCCTGACTGAGACAGGTCTCGGCGATGTT